>CACIUL010000041.1 GCA_902589825.1 uncultured Verrucomicrobiota bacterium | reverse complement strand
GCACTTTGATGAAACCGCAGATTATCCAGAAGGTTTTCTCGCAGGACGGGGATCTGATTTACCGGCTGCAGCCAAAGAAGATTCGCCGCGTGATCAGCGAAGAAGCCGCGGGCATGATGACCAATGCGCTTACTTCCGTCGTGGCTGAAGAGGGAACCGGGAAAAATGCCATGGTGGAGGGTTTCGTGGTGGCCGGTAAAACCGGTACAGCCAAGAAGCCGCGTCAACAGCGTAATAAAGGATACCACGATGGTCGGTATGTGGTTTCATTCATGGGTTTCCTTCCTGCCGAACATCCCCGGCTTGCAGGCATCATCGTGGTTGATGATCCCAAGAGTGCCTCGCGTTATGGCGGTACGGTTGCTGCACCGATCTTCTCGGAAATCGCATCTGCAGCGATGCCCTGCATGGGCATCAAGTCCACGGTAATACCGCGACGGGTGATTAAAAACGTGCGGAGAAAGGTAAAAATCCCGGCAGAGAGCTTCTGATCGATCTTGATGACCCGATGCGACTGAATACTATAGCACAGGCCGTAGAAGGCGCGGTTGTTTCCGGCGAAGGGGACCCGGAGATCAGTTCCCTCTGCTATGATTCCCGGGAAGCTTCAGAGGGGGCCCTGTTCTTTGCCATCAGGGGGGAGAATGCTGATGGGCATGAGTATATTCAGGAGGCAATCAGGTCGCGGGTGGCCGCAGTGGTTGTGGATCGGGAGGGAATCGAGCTGGAAGTGCCTACCCTTGGGGTTGCCGACAGCCGGGGAGCGATGTCAGCCATTGCTGATGTGTTCCATGGAAGGCCATCCTCTTCATTGAAGGTTGCCGGGGTAACAGGGACAAATGGCAAGACAACCACTGCGCTCATGCTTTGTCATTTGCTTAATTCCGCTCACAGGAACTGTGGTTTGCTTGGCACCGTGAAATATGACCTTGGTGGCGAGGATGCGGGTGTCACCCATACCACGCCCGAGTCGACAGACTTGCAGGAATACCTGGCCAGGATGGTGGAGAACGGCTGTGTTGCGGCGGCAATTGAGGTTTCATCACACGGTATTGTCCTGAAGCGCACTGCAGATGTGCGCTTTGATGTCGCAATTTTCACCAACTTGTCGCGAGATCACCTCGACTTTCATGGAGACATGAGCGCTTATTATGAGGCAAAGCGGGGCCTATTTGAGCAAGTTGCCTCTTACGGGGAAAAGAAAAAAACACTGGCTGTCATTAACAGTGATGATTCCTCAGGACGAAAGTTACTGGCAGATTTTTCGCAGGGAAGTGTCTCGGTGGTTTCATACGGTATGGGACTTGGCTCGGATTATCTCGCCAGTGACCTGCGCCAGACCCGTGAAGGAGTTGACTTTACACTCCAGGTAGGAAGGCGGCAGTTGCGCGCGAAGATTCCCTTAATCGGGAAATTCAATGTATACAATGCGCTTGCTGCCCTTGCAGCAGGGGTGGGCATGGGCCTTAACCTGCGCGAAGCAGTCCGCAACCTTGCTGATCTTCCGCAGGTCCCGGGCCGGCTTGAGAGTGTTTCGGACGGCAGGGCTTTTGACGTTTACGTGGATTATGCCCATACCCCTGATGCCTTGCAAAACGCCCTTGAGACACTACGTACCTTGGAGCCACGCCGCCTGATAGTGGTTTTTGGCTGTGGGGGCAACAGGGACAGCGATAAGCGGATGGTAATGGGCGAGGTGGCATCCCGCCTTTCCAATTATGCGATTATCACTTCCGACAACCCGCGGGATGAGGTGCCTGAGGATATTATCTCGGATATCGAGTCAGGATTTAAAGGGGAGCACTTTGAGAGGATTGTTGACAGGCGCGAGGCGATTGGACTTGGTGTGTCCTATCTCATCCCCGGGGATATTCTCCTTATTGCCGGGAAAGGTCATGAGGATTACCAGGAGATTGCCGGGAATACTGTCAGCTTTGATGATCGGGAGGTCGCGCGACAGATGCTCAGGGATCGTGATCATGTCCGGGCGGACATGGTGCGGGAGCAAAGGGAAGAGATGGAGCAGAAGAAAAGGGAGCAGGAGGAAAGGCAACGAGGCGGGGAGTGGAATAAACCAACAGATTGGAGGCAGGATTGAAACACCTTTCCCTTGCATCTGTTGCTGCTTTCTCAGGCGGGGCATTGCGGGCAGGATCCCCGGAAGACAAGGTGTGCTCAGTATCAACTGATACCCGCACGATGCGTGAAGGGGCACTCTTTATTGCCCTTAAGGGTGAGAATTTTGATGGCCATGATTTTCTTGATAAGGCCATCGACGCGGGTGCTGCCGCAGTGATGGTCAATGAGGCGCAATGCACTGGCAAAACCGGTAAGTATGCTGTTGTTGGGGTCGAGGACACCTACGAAGGGTTACAGATTTTTGCCCGCAATTACCGCCTTGATCTTGGGCTTACTGTTATTGGCATAACAGGAAGCAATGGAAAGACGACGACAAAGGATCTGATTGCCTCGGTATTGGCCGAGGAATTCTCGGTTAGTGCCACTGCGGGTAACCTCAATAATCATATTGGTCTTCCATTATCGATCCTTGCTGCCGATGATTCCCATGAATTTGGAGTATGGGAGATGGGCATGAGCATGCCCGGGGAGATCAGGCAATTAGC
This sequence comes from uncultured Verrucomicrobiota bacterium, assembly GCA_902589825.1. Taxonomy (GTDB): domain Bacteria; phylum Verrucomicrobiota; class Verrucomicrobiia; order Verrucomicrobiales; family DEV007; genus CACIUL01. The sequence continues at coordinate 24,268 of CACIUL010000041.1, read as the reverse complement.
CGGCATTGCCGTTCCTGATGTTGCGGTGGTTACCAATATCGGGATGGCTCACATCGAGTCCATGAAATCCCAGGAGGCTATTGCCGAGGAGAAGGGAATGCTGGCTGAGGCTATTGATGAGGGCGGTATTGTTATTCTTAACGGGGAAGATGCTTACGCCGAATCCATAGCAGGGCGCTGCCGTGCTCGCGTGGTCACCGTGGGTTTCGGGGCGGGAGAGTTCAGGGCTGTTGAAGTCCAGCAGTCAGAGCAAGGTATGGAGTTTACCATCGTTGCCAATGGCGATAGTCATCGCGCATGTGTTGGTGCTTCAGGGCGGCACATGGTTGTCAATGCGCTGATGGCTGCCGCAGTCGGATCGCACCTTGGATTGTCCATGGAGGCAATTACACGAGGTTTAAGCAGGGCAAGCCTGACTTCAGGGCGAATGCAGAAGAAAACCATCGCCGGTGTTGCCTATATAGACGACAGCTACAATGCCAATCCGGACTCTGCAAAGGCGGCTATTGATGCCCTTGCCGGCAAGCAGTGCGAAGGGCGGCGGATCCTTGTGATGGGAGGCATGGCCGAGTTGGGTGATCTGTCCGTTGATGAACACCGCAAGGTCGGCAGGGCGGCGGCTGAGGCGGGAATTGACTGCATATTCAGTGTTGGTGAGAAGGCAGAACCTGTTTACACAGGCGCTCAGGGTCAGTTGCCAGGCTGTGCTCAACACTTCGATAATCATCAGCAATGCATCGATTTCCTCCACGTGGAGGCTTGCCCGGGGGATATCGTTCTGGTCAAGGGAAGCCGCAGCTCGGCAATGGAAAAAATATTGGAGGGACTCGGATAATTACATGATCCCTTGGCTGCATGAATTTATCAAAGACACTCTCGGGTTTGACCTGAGATTACTGCGGTATATCACCTCCCGGGCAGGTGTGGCATGTATTTTTGCGTTTGCGGTAAGCCTGTTTGTTGGTCCGCGTGTCATTCGTCGTCTGATTGCTATGAAGATTGGACAGCCGCTGCGTTCTGCTGAAGAGGTGCACAAGTTGGCGGAGCTGCACGGAAACAAGGCCGGGACGCCGACCATGGGGGGGATAATGATTGTCTTGACGGTCCTGCTCAGCGTTCTTCTTTTTGCCGATCTTTCAAATCCCATGGTCTGGGTGGTGTTATTCGTTTTTGTGGGAATGGGCATTGTGGGGATGATTGACGACTACTGGAAGGTCGTCAGGAAGGATTCCCGTGGTATCAAGGCCTCGACAAAGATGCTTTTGCAATTGGTCGTGGCACTGAGTGCCGCAATATTCCTTTATCTTTACCCGGCAACCTCGGGTTACATTCGTGAACTGCACCTGCCCTTTCACAAGGGACCGGTTGTTGAGGACATGGGTTGGTGGTGTCTGCCATTTTTCATGCTTGTCATCGTGGGTTGTTCCAATGCGGTTAACCTGACAGACGGGTTGGACGGGCTGGCAATTGGTTGCTCGGTGACCGTTGCACTGGCGTATGCCGCCTTCTGTTACCTTGTAGGCAACCAGCAACTTGGTGAGCAATATCTGCTGATACCCCATAGTCCCTATGCCGGGGAACTTACCATTGTGTGTCTGGCTTTGGTTGGTGCAGGTCTGGGTTTCCTTTGGTTTAATTGCCATCCTGCCAAGGTGTTCATGGGGGATACCGGATCGCTTGCACTGGGCGGAGCATTCGCGACCCTGGCAATTTGTTCCAAGCATGAGGCGGTATTGATCATTGTTGGAGGGGTATTTGTGATGGAAGCCGCCTCCGTGATCCTGCAGGTGGGCAGCGTTAAACTTCGAGGCAAGCGAATTTTCCGGATGTCGCCGATTCATCACCACTTCGAACTAAAGGGCTGGCATGAAAGCCAGGTGATAGTCCGCTTCTGGATGCTCTCACTGCTGTGCGCACTTTTCGGCTTGGCGACACTCAAATTACGTTAACGATTTTGAAATATAAGGGACAGAATGTGGCGATACTCGGTTGCGGACGCAGCGGGCAGGCGGCAGCACGGCTTGCCGGCCGTGAAGGTGCCCGGGTAAGCATTTTTGACGAAGGGTCATCAGAGCAGCTACAGGATTCCGCTGACAGCTTGCGTGAGCATGGTTGCCAGTGCTTTATTGGAGGTGAGGCACTGAAGGCAAATGTCGAGGATTTCCAGGTGGCGGTTCTCAGTCCGGGGATTGCCATTGACCATCAGTTGGCAGGGCGATTTACGGATGCATCAATACCGCTGATTGGCGAAATGGAGTTCGCTTTCCCTTTCTGTTCATCACGGGTTGTGGCGGTCACCGGGACCAATGGCAAGACGACAACCGTGGAGTTGATTGCGACAATGCTCAACGCATGCGGAGAATCAACAGTGGCAGCCGGGAATTACGGCAGGCCTCTTTCCGATATTGTGTCCGGGTCACAAACCTATTCCACGGTTGCCCTTGAGGTCAGCTCCTTTCAGCTTGAGACCGTGGAGACGTTCCATCCAGAGGTTGCTGTATGGACAAACTTTGCCCCTGATCACCTGGATCGCTATGCGGATGTTGAGCAGTATCGTTCTGCAAAGATGCGCCTGTTTGAGAACCAGACCTCTGACGACTGGGCAGTTCTCAACAGTCGGGAAGAGATCACGGGTATCAAGGCGAACACCTGCACATTTTCCGCCTTTGACGAAACGGCAGATTATCACTTTGAGGACAACGTGATTATGAAAGGAGCCAGGGAACTGGTCAGGATGAGTGATATATCCATAAGGGGCAGGCATAATGCCGAAAACGTGATGGCTGCCCTGGCTGTCGGCCATATTCACGGTTATCCATCGGATTCCCTGGTGGCCGCCATTGCCGAATACCGTCCGCCGGCACACAGGTGCGAATATGCAGGGATGGTTGAAGGTGTCTGCTTTATTAATGATTCAAAAGCCACGAACCTGCATGCCCTGGAGAGTGCGCTGGTTTCGCTTCATGACGGCAGGGGCATTGTCCTGATTGCCGGAGGTAAGGATAAGGGATTGCCCTTCATTGAGTTACAGGATTGCATCGCGCAATATGCGGATCACGTTGTCCTCATAGGCGAGACCCGTGAAACCCTAGCCAGAGAGTGGGGCAAACATGTTGATTGCAGGACGGCGGAGGACATGCAGGAGGCTGTTTCCTGCGCTGCAGCCCTTGCCAGTCCAGGGCAAACCGTGTTGCTGGCCCCGGGCACCTCGTCTTTTGACATGTTTCCCGGATACGAAGCGCGCGGCCATGCGTTTTGTGCGGCGGTAAAAAATCTAACCCAACCAACGACATCCAATGAGTAAGCAAAAAAGCAAAGCAAAAAATAAAAAAAGGCGGCCTGCATGGGTGGACATGTATGCCAAAACACAGAAAGTTGATGCCCGTATGGGTGATTCTCGAGACTGGAATACTGATGTTCCCAACATCAAACTTTCCCGCGCATTTGTGGTGGTTTTAATCCTTCACGTTGTGGCGGTGGGGGGAATCCTTGCTTTTGAGATGTTCAAGTCTGAGCCTTCAGCAACAAAGGTGTCAGCAGCGGAAGGTATGGCACAGGTCGATGCGGATAAGCCTGCCGCGCTTGTTAATGGCGCAGGTCAAAAGGCTAAGAATCCCGGGTTTTTACCGGCAGTGGATGCCGTGGATAACGATGGGTACCTACGCTATACCGTTCAAAGTGGGGACAGTATTCGCTTTATTGCCGAAACGTATAATATTTCACGCACAGAACTTCTCGCCGCTAATAACATTAATGAGAGGCACCCGTTGGTGCAGGGCCGTGTCCTTCGCATTCCACGGGCGCTCTTGAGTATCCCCAACAATGCTCCGGACGGGGCACCATTGGTTGGAAACGGTTTAGCCGGCGGTTTGGAGAAGGATGGCGACAGTGGGTTTATTCCGCTGAAATCTACGGGTGCCGTTGTCGATGTGCCGAGCAACCCGAGTATACCAAACCAATCTCCTGATTCCGTGGACAGGTCATTAACTGATGACGGGTTCCTTCCACTGGGCAATGTGCCTGAAACGGAGGTGCCCGCGGCCACGGTGTCCAGGGTTGTCAAGAAAAGCGATCGCCCAAGGGTTCTGCGTGAACGGCCTGCCACGACAAGGGACGCACCAAAGAGGACCGTGTTGACTTCAGCCTCGCAACATACTGTTGTATCGGGTGATACCCTGTATGGGATATCCCGAAAATATGGGGTTAGCGTCAATGATTTACTTGGTGCCAACCCGGGTGTGACACCGCGATCTTTGCGCATCGGGAAAACCTTGCGTATCCCCTAGTCAGTCACTGACAGTCCCTTTTCCCGGGACAGGATCATGGGAGAAAAAAGCGCATATATTCTTGTACTGATGGTCGTCTCGCTGCTGGGACTGGGCATCGTGATGTTGCTCAGTACCAGTGTCTTTATAGCAGACAGGACGGATATCTATCATGATGTCCACCGGCAACTGGTCTGGTTGGTGCTGGGGGTTATTACATGCGTTGTTTTCACTCTTATTGATTACCGTTTCTGGAACCGGTCGCGCTGGGTTTGGTTTTGGCTCTCCTGCATATTGCTTGTTTTGTGCTTTGTTCCGCCCTTTGCCCAGCCTGCAAATGGTTCTTATCGCTGGGTTGGCGGAGGTGACTTTGGTTTTGACTTTGCCAGGCTGCAGCCTTCCGAGATGGCAAAGCTCGCAGTGATATTCATGATTGCCGGCTGGTGTGCGAACTCGGGCGATTGCATACGTGAAGTGCGTGCAGGATTTATTTATCCACTGGGGATTGCACTGATCCCGGTTGCATTGATTGCATGTGAGACGGACATGGGAACTGCTGCCCTGCTGACATGTGTCATTCTGACCATGCTTTTTGTGGCCGGAAGCAGAATCTGGCTCTTTGCCGGAAGTGCCATACTCTCGGTTCTAGTCCTTGCCCTTGCAGTGATACAAAATCCGAACCGTTGGCAGAGATTCATTGCGTTTCTGGACCTTGAGGCTCACAAGATGGGACTCGGGTTGCAGCAATGGAGGGCAAAACTGGCCCTTGGAGAAGGTGGAGTAAGCGGGCTCGGGTTGGGGGAGGGGCGCGAGAAACTGATGTACCTGCCTTTTGCGCATACGGATTTTATCTTCCCGATGATAGGTGAGGAACTTGGCGCGAGGGCAACATTACTCGTTATCTTTGCCTTCGTCGCCGTCCTTATTTTTGGTGTTTTAATTGCAAGTTCGGCACCGGACTATTTCGGCAAGCTTCTGGGTTTCGGGATCGTGACGCTGATTGCAATCCAGGCTGCGTTGAATATTGGTGTTACTACTGCGGTTTTGCCTAACAAGGGATTGCCCCTGCCCTTTGTCAGTTATGGGGGGTCCAATCTTCTTTTCAGTTTGGCGGGTATTGGGATTCTCCTGAATATTTACCGCCAGGGAAACACTATCAAAATTGATGGCAGCGATAGGTTATTTGATCGCTGCCGTGCCGTGCCAAGGATATAGCCGGATAATTGACTCAAGATGGCTATACGAATTGTTATTGCCTGTGGCGGTACCGGGGGACACCTGTTTCCCGGGATTGCTGTTGCCGAGGCCCTGCGGGAGCGGGGAGGGGAATCCCTGATATTGATATCCGAGAAGGAAATTGATGCGCTGGCAATCAGGGGACATGATGATTTTAGCTTCAGGACAGTGCCTGCCATGGCCATGCCAAGGCTGTTTTCGCCGAAAATGATTCCTTTTTCGCTGAGGTTTCTCAGAACCCTGCGCCATTGCAACAGGATGATTTCTGATTTCAGTGCGGACGCGGTGCTGGGTATGGGTGGTTTTACTTCACTGGCTCCGCTGATGGCGGGTCGAAGGCAAGGGGCAAAGGTATTCATTCATGAATCCAATGCTTTCCCGGGCAAGGCCAACAGGCTCGCGGGGCGGGGGGCGGATTCCGTTTTACTAGGAATGTCCGCCTGCAGCAGGCATTTTCCAGGCAAGGATGTGGAGGTGGTAGGGACTCCGCTTCGCAAGGTGATGCGCCAGGAGCATGACAAGGGGGGGGCGCTTGCCCATTTTGGTCTGGAAGAGGGAAAGAAAACGCTGCTTGTTATGGGTGGAAGCCAAGGGGCTCGGGGAATTAACCGTGCTGTTACAGGGGCACTGGAAAATATCTCCGGGTTGGGGATGCAGGTTATCCACCTGACAGGCCCTGCAGATTTCAAGGCAATTCAGGAAGATTACAGGGGGGCAACATTGCCGCATGCTGTCCTGGCATTCTGCCATGAGATGCAATTGGCCTATGCCGCTGCGGACATAGCCATTGCCCGTTCCGGGGCCTCAAGCCTTGCTGAGTTGTCTGCTTTTTCCCTGCCGACCATCCTTGTGCCCTTTCCGCATGCCACTGATGATCACCAGACCCTCAATGCCCGCGTCTATGAGGATTGCGGTGCTGCAAAAATGTTGAAAGAAGAGGATATCCAAGCCCGTTCCCTTGGAATGTTACTGGACGAATTGACAGCAAAGAACGGTGCTGTGTTGGCAGATATGGCCTCGGCAATGGACAGGATTGCCATCCGGGACGCTGCCGAGAATATCTGTCAATCAATTGAAACGCGGTGTCGATGATTAAAGAAATTGCAGAGTCCCTGCACAAGGGAACGGATTCGCCGATGAGGATACACCTGATTGGCGTTGCAGGGTCGGGAATGAGTGGAATAGCTTCACTCCTCATTGAGCTCGGGCATCGTGTCAGCGGTTCCGATCTTGCCATGACCAGTGAGACTGAGCGTCTGCAACGAGCGGGTCTGGATTTTCATTGCCCGCACTGTGCTGAGTTGCTCAACGATGCCGAGCTGGTGATATATTCCTCTGCAATTAAGCCCGGTAATATTGTATATGACGCCGCGTTGACTATGGGCTTGCCTATGTTGCGCCGGGCTGAGGCCTTGTCCCTGATCATGAAGGGAAAGCGCGGAATTGTTATTGCAGGTACGCACGGGAAAACAACAACTGCAGCCATGGCTGCCCATGTGTTGCGTGCTGCCGGCGTTGCCCCGTCCCACTATGTTGGAGCTGAGATTCCAATTCTTGGAACCAATGCCCACTGGGATGGTAAAGGGGAGTATTTCGTGGCCGAAGGGGATGAGAGCGACGGTTCACTCGTGGAGTTTTATCCATACCTATCCCTGCTACTTAACATTGAGGAGGAGCACCTTGACTATTACTCCGGAGGTATCGGGGAAATCAGGGAGGTTTTCCGCCGCTTTGTGGAATCGACTGAAAAGGGCATTGTTTATTGCGGCCATGATGCTGAGGCATCTGCTTTGTGTGAATCGAGGGTAGACTCAATTTCCTATGGTTGGGACCCTGCATTCAATTTCTGTGCAAGAATCCTCAATATCCGTGACAGCAGCAGTGAATTTGAGGTGTCCAGGGATGGCAAGGTGATCGGTAATATTACCCTTGGTATTCCCGGGGAACATAACGTCCTGAACGCGTTGGCCGTTGTCGCATTATCTGGCGTAATCGGCGTCAGTTTTTCTGACGTTGTGGAAGCCATGAGGACATTTCGTGGCGCCAGAAGAAGGTTCGACGTTCTTTACAGGTCGGCTGACTATACAGTGATCGATGATTATGGGCATCATCCCACGGAAATTAAGGCCACCCTTGCCACTGCAAGGGCTGCCAATCCTGAGCGGCTGGTATGTGTTTTTCAGCCTCACCGTTATTCACGCACTCACCTTATGCGCGACCAATTCGGCGGGGTTTTCCAGGACGTTGATGAACTTTATGTGACAGACATCTATGCAGCGAGTGAAGACCCTATCCCCGGGGTGAGCGGAGAGGTTGTTGCTGATGCAGTGCGGGCAAGGGGGATTGCCAATGTGCATTATGTAGCTGATGTCCAAGGCGTACACCTTGCGGCGGGTGCGAACCTTAGAAGAGGGGACATGATCCTGACGCTGGGTGCCGGCAATGTCCATGAGGTTGGGGCAGCACTTGCCCGTGACCTTGATACTATTGACAAGCTGCGACGTGAACTGGATGATCCCGAGACTACCTGCCGGTTGTATGAACCGATGAGGCGCCACACTACCATGAAAGTGGGCGGAGCGGCTCAATTCTGGGTGGAGCCCTCCAGTGTGGAAAGCTTTACAAGGTCATTGAAGTTTTTCAAGTTATCCGGCATTCCCGTGATGATAATGGGCAGGGGCTCAAACATCCTGGTTCGGGATGGTGGTATTGCGGGAGCCGTCATTCGGCTTGGGAAGGGTGAGTTTGAGGAGGTTTATGTTTCAGGGGAAAGCATTGTTGCCGGCGCGGGTGTGCGATTTAAAAAGATCAGCAACATCGCGAGGAACAACGGGTTGGGAGGCTTCGAGTGGATGGAGGGTATACCGGGCAGTGTTGGTGGAGGATTACGCATGAATGCCGGGGCAATGGGAAGCCAGACTTTTGACCAGGTCATTTCTGTCCATTACGTGGATGCAGATGGCATGGTGCATGAGAAAACCGGTGAGGAATTTGTCGCCCATTACCGCAATGTCCCGGAGCTAATGGATAACTTTGCCGTGTCGGCGGTGTTTCGTGGTTGCTTCTCCACCACTGAGGAGATTGAAGGCAGGATCGGGGAATCGATGCAGAAGCGGAGAATGAGCCAGCCTGTTGCGGCCTGTGCAGGCTGTATATTCAAGAATCCGGATACGATGCCTGCAGGTAAGTTGATTGAAGAACTTGGCCTTATAGGGGTTGGCGTGGGGGCAGCCCGTGTTTCTGAAATACACGGGAATTTCATTGTGAATGAGGGTGAGGCAACAGCCGAGGATGTCATTGCCCTGATAGAGATGATTCAATCCAAGGCTGCAGGCGAGAGAGGAATTGAGCTCCAGACAGAGGTTAAAATAATGGGTAGCCGGGAAATAGGCTTCTAGTAGGTAATTGAAATACAAATATGGCAATTGATGATAAAACAATCGCGGTACTGATGGGAGGTCCCGGCAATGAGCGTGAAGTATCACTGGTCTCGGGCAAGAGCGTTGCAGGTGCACTGGCCGAATGCGGAGCCAATGTGATCGAAGTCGACCTCAAGGAAGAAGAACTCAGCTTCCCGGAAGATGTGGATCTTGCCTTCAATGTCATTCATGGGACATTTGGTGAAGATGGGGCCCTGCAAAAGATGCTTAATGCCCGAAGGATTCCCTATACTGGGGCAGGAGCAAGCAGCAGTGAGCTGGCTTTTGACAAGGGCTTAAGCAAGAAAAGGTTTGCTGAGTCCGGGGTGCCAACCCCGGTTTTCGAATTCATTGCGGCCAAGCCGCAAGAATTGCCTTCCATCGCCTTGCCGTATGTGATTAAACCCCCGCGTGAAGGTTCCAGCGTTGGCGTGCATATTGTGCATGAGCATGAGCAGGCAGAAAGTGCCCTTGAGGACGTTTCCCGCTATGACCTGATTGCTCTTGTAGAGGAGTTTATCCCGGGTAAGGAACTGACTGTAGGGATTATTAATGATGAGGCGCTGCCGGTGGTTCATATCCAACCGCGTTCCGGTTTTTATGACATGAACAATAAATATCCCTGGCTGGGCGGCGGTGATGGCAGCGAATACTTCTGCCCGGCTGATCTTGATGATGACACGACACGACGGGTTCAGGAGGCGGCCCTTAGTGCTCATAGATCACTTGGTGTTGAGGTTTATTCGAGGGTGGATGTGATCCTTTCCGCGGAGGGTGTTCCCTATGTGCTCGAAGTGAACACGATTCCCGGAATGACGGAGACAAGCTTGTTGCCGAAAGCCGCACTGTCAGCCGGTTTTGATTTTCCGTGTCTTTGTGAGCGCATAGCAGAGTTATCGATGGCGATTCGAAAGAGATAGCAGCACTTGCAGGATGAGAATGATGAGGATGAGAAAAAACCTAAAACAACGCCGTTCGGGGGCAGTAAAAGGCAGCAGGAAGGAGCGTGGAAGCCACCAGCTTGATGTCCGTGTTTCATCCAGAAAGGCATCTTCGTTACGCTGGAGGAAAAAGTTACAAAAGTGTTTGAAGTTGGCTGCGGCGATAACTTTTGTATGCGTGCTTTGGGTGGCGGTTTACAGGGGAATTGATTATTTCCTGTTTGAGAACCCGACATTCCAAATCGGCGAGATTTCCTACAGCACTGACGGGAGACTGGACAGGGAGCGTGTCCTTGACTGTCTGGACCTGAGTGTTGGTGCAAATATCCTGCGGCTTGACCTTGAGGGGATGCGGGAGCGAATTCTATCAGAGTTGCCCCGTGTGCGGGAGGTGAAAATAATCCGGGAAATTCCTGATCGGCTTGCAATTGAGGTAGAGGAAAGGTTTCCGGTTGCATGGATTGGAAATCCGGCGCGACTGCAAAGCCCGCAGAGGTGCCTGGGGGGGATACTGGTGAGCAGTGACGGCGTTGTCATGCGTTGCGATATTCTTGAAGCGGGCTATGAATTGCTGCCGGTGATTTTTCCGGAGCAGGAGGTCACCATTGTGCCGGGAGAGAGGGTCGAATCCGTTGCCCTCACCAAGGGGCTAGAGATTGTTATGTCATGCTCAACTTTTTTAAAAAAAACACCGGTTAGGTTGCAGTCGCTCCGTGTTACCAGTCCATATTCCCTTGTGGGTTACCTGAATACAGGGACCGAGGTCATCTTTGGGCTTGAGGATATCTCTCGCCAGATAAGTAATTTGAAGGTCTTGCTTGATGAAGGGACCCGTCGGGGAGAAGCTCTGGCAACGGTTAACCTTTTACCCAAGAAAAATATTCCTGTGCGATTTACTGAGCTAGAAGTTCCGGTCTACCCGGGTGGTGATGTGGTTCCTGCAGTTCCCGAATCCAGGGTGCCTGGCCGGAAAAATGGTGCCCGGCGTGTTTATCGCAGTATTCCCCGGCAGACGGGCAAACGGGAGGCGGCGTCATTCTAGGGGTTGACTAATGGGGAGTAATCGACGTTATCGCAGTAAGTTCTGATGGCAAAATCCACGATCTATGTCGGACTTGAGATAGGGACATCCAAGATATGTGTTGTCGTGGGCGAGGTTCGCGCAGATGACTCCATCAAGATTCTTGGTGTGGGACAGGCTGCGTCGAGAGGGGTTCGCAAGGGGGAGATCGTTGATTTTGAAAATGCCCAGGCCTGCCTCCATGATGCTTTAGTTCGCGCTGAAGATCGCAGCGATGTCATGATCAACAACGTGTTCCTTGCGATCACCGGTGCTCATGTCGAGAGTTTTAATAACCGGGGGAAAATGCGTATTCCGGAGGAACAGGGTGAGATAACCAAGGAAGACCTTGAGGAAGTGAAGGAGATTGCAAGAGATGTGGATATTCCGCAGGAAAATGTATTCCTGCACAGCATCGTCAGGGATTACTTTGTCGATGGGCAGGAAAAGGTCAACCAGCCTGCTGGAAGGTTCGGCAAGGTTCTTGAGGCTGATTATCACATTATCCATTGTATAAAGACCCGGGTACAGAACACGATTCGCTGTGTCAGGGAGATTCCACTGGATGTGGAGGACGTGGTGTTCAGTCCATGTGCCTCGGCACAGGTTGTCCTGACCCAGGAGCATAAGGACCGTGGAGCCCTGCTCATCGATATCGGCGGTGGAACCACTGATTATGTCATGTATCATGGCGGTTCCATTTCCAGTTCAGGCTGTATCGGAGTGGGGGGGGATCACATTACCAATGACATCTCGGTGGTGATGAAGATTCCACTTACCAAGGCTGAGAGGCTCAAGGTCAAATATGGCTCGGCGATCCTCTCTGAGGAACCGGATCCCGAGCCGATTATCATCGATGATGATCCCCAGCTTGCCGGGCGTGAAATCGATGCTGAGCTGCTCAATGAAATTATCAATGCCCGCATGGGTGAGACGCTTGAGCGTTTGCGTGACCAATTATCCGATGACGGTGAGCTGGCAGCCCTGGGTGCCGGTGTTTTTCTGACTGGAGGGTGCAGTAAATTGCGCGGGCTTGACAGGTTGACTGAGCAGGTCTTTAACCTTCCGGTTTCCCGGGGGAATATTGACAGCATGAGCGGTGCTTCAGCAGCCTTTGAAAATCCCCAATACTCAACGCCAATGGGCTTGATCCGCTATGCCCAGATCATGGAGGCGAGCCGGCCAAGGCTTTCCCCGATCCAGCGCCTTGGGAAAAAGCTTGGCGGGATTTTCCGTGGCACTAAACTGTTTATTATTTCGGGCCTTTTCATCATGGGGGATTTTGCCGGCGGCTTAACAATTATTTAGAACGACAACCAACAAACAAACTGACTGATGCTTGAATATGAACGCAACCCGTCGGATGGGAAATCCGTGTTAGCCCCAGGGCAGGTAAAGGTAATTGGAATTGGAGGAGCTGGTTCCAATGTGCTCGACCGCATTGCCATGGAAGGGATGGACGAAGCGGAACTGCTGACCCTCAACACGGACGTGCGCGCGCTGAACACTTCCGTTGCCAGTGACAAGATACAGATGGGCAAGAGCCTTACGCACGGGCTTGGAGCCGGTGGCGACCCGGAGCGTGGAGAAGAGGCTGCCAAGGAAGCCATTGATGAGATTCGTGCAGCCGTTGAGGGGAAATCCCTGGTTTTCATATGTGTTGGGTTGGGGGGTGGAACGGGTTCCGGTGCTGCTCCTGTCGTCGCCAAGCTTGCCAGCCAGGCAGGCGCCTTTGTCGTGGCTTTTGTCACCGTGCCGTTTTCCTTTGAGGGGCGCCGCAGGATCACCCAGGCTCAGAGCGCGCTGGCCCAGCTTGAAGCATGCACCAACGGGCTGGTCACATTTGATAATGACAGGATGGGCGGGTTGGTGCTGCCAACAGACGGCATCCAACATGCGTTCAGTGCTGCTGACCAGGTTATCAGCCAGAGTGTGCGGGCGATTACCAAGCTGGTGTCGCAGCCGGGATTGGTGCGTATCGGCATGGATGACCTCCTCACTGCCCTGAAGAATGACAGCTCCAGATGCCTGTTTGGCTTTGGCCAGGCTGAAGGTGAAAACCGTGCCCAGGATGCATTGAAGGCGGCCCTGAAGAGCCCGCTGCTTGACCAGGGCAGGATGCTTGACTATTCCAGCAGCCTGATTGCCCATGTGTGCGGAGGGGACAACATGACTCTATTTGAGGTTGAGTTGCTTATGGATGAACTTTCCCGGCATGTCAATGATGATGCCCATATCCTTTTTGGAGCGGCTGCTGACAGCAGGCAGGGGGAGAAGCTCAGTGTGACGATCATCAGCTCCGTGGGAGCTGGAGTTCCGATCAGCTCACAATCCGGCGATCACGCACAGGTGATCGAGAAGGTTGACGATACCGATTTTGAATTAGAGCCGGAACCAGAGCCGGAACCAGAGCCGGAACCAGAGCCGGAACCAGAGCCGGAACCGTTGCTTCCTGATGAACCTGAAGATATTCTCATTCCGGAGGAGGAACCAGATGATCAGCAGACAGAGCCGGAGCCGGAGGTCCAGGAGGAGTTACTGCCCGAGAAGCAATCCGGAGGGCGAGGCCGTTTTGAAAAGGCTGAACCGACGGTTGTCGACGGTGAAGACCTCGATGTTCCCAGCTTTTTGCGAAAGAAGAAGAAGTAAACGTCGACTGCCCGCATCAAGCAATTCTAGCTACAACCAATAGAGTTTCCTTAATATCTATAAACGCTCTTTCATCTATTTACCTGAAACCAACTATTTCGAAATATGTCCGATTCTGATTCGATTCCCGCCCTGAAGACACGCCTTTGTGTGATGATGTTCCTGCAGTTCTTTATCTGGGGTGTGTGGTATGTTCCGATGTGGCCTTATCTGAGTGAGCTAGGTATCGCACCTGAAAAGATTGGGTTTGCTTACAGTGCTACCGGTATTGCCGCGATGGTTTCTCCGATTTTCATCGGAATGGTCGCCGATAAATTCTTTTCCTCGCAAATTGTCCTAGCTGTCCTGCATGTTTTAGGCGGTATATTTTTGTTTCTTGCTGCGAATGCTGCTGACTATGTAGGAGAAGATTTGGTCGTCGGCAGCGAAGAATATCAGGCTGCAGTATGGTCATTGTTTTTCCCCTTTATCCTCGCACACTTGCTATGCTATATGCCAACGCTGGCATTGGTTAACTCGGTTTTATTCCAGTCTGTCTCAGATCCGCAAAAGGATGCGCCTCCGATCAGGACGTTGGGAACGATTGGTTGGATTGTTTCCGGTGTTGTCGTCGGAAGCAGTTTTCTGGTTGGTGATGAGCAAACCATCGCCTTTCAGGTTCCTCAGTTTCTGGGAGGGCCAGAGGCACCCCATAACGCGATCGGCATGGGGCTTACCAACACCCCTCTTCTCATCGGAGCAGCAGCCTCAGTTTTATTAGGTTTGTTTTGTTTTACGCTGCCCAATACCCCGCCGAAGCTGAAGGGGCAAAAGACCACTTTGGGCGATGTGATTGGCCTGAAGGCTATCAGTCTCATGCGTGATCGAGCATTTGCGATTTTTATTGTGTGTTCGCTTCTGATTTGTATTCCTTTGTCTTTCTATTACCAGACGGCAAATGGATATCTCAAGGCGATGGGCGTTAATAACTCAGAAGGGGTGATGACTCTTGGTCAGGTGTCCGAGATATTTTTCCTCCTGTTGGTTCCATTTTTCTTCAGGAAGATCGGCGGCAAGAACATGTTGATGATAGGAATGCTTTTCTGGGTGTTACGTTATGTATTCTTTGCCAATGCAGGCCCTGATGCTCATGCTCTTCTTTTCCTCGGCGTTCTGGCTCATGGAATATGCTATGATTTCTTCTTTTTCACGGGACAGCTGTATGTTGACCAGCGTGCACCTGAGGATATTCGATCCAGTGCTCAGGGATTCATTGCTTTTGTGACCCTTGGGGTTGGTATGTTCATTGGAGGTATTGTCAATGGTTGGTGGAATGGAAAACAGACGAGTGGTGAAGGGCAAGATGCGGTGGTTAACTGGTCGGCGGTTTGGTACTTTCCTGCGATAATGGCGGCAGTTGTGATGGTGGCATTTGTTTTTCTTTTCAAGGAGTCAAATGCAAAGAAGGCATCCTGATATTTTTTATTTTTGCAAATTTAGGTTCCATGTCAGATCCCATAAAAATTCTCGTCGTTGGTTGCGGAAACATGGGCAAGTCCCATGCCAAGGCTTACCATGCCATGGATGGTTTTGAGATTGTCGGGGTGGTTTCCCGTGGAGAGAAATCACGGGGCGAGCTTCTCAAGGAGTTGGATGCTGATTATCCCCAGTTTTCCGACTATGAGGAGGCGCTGGCCCAAAGCAATCCCGATGCTGTTTCAATTAATACCTACCCGGATACCCATGCCGATTACACCAAGAAGGCGTTTGCCGCCGGGTGTCATGTTTTCCTTGAGAAACCCATTGCGGAAACAGTTGAGGAGGCACAGGAGATCGTGGATGCGGCCCGCGCGGCAAACCGAAAGCTTGTTATCGGATATATTCTACGGGTGCATCCTTCATGGATGAAGTTTATTGAGGTTGCGCAAACGCTTGGCAAGCCGCTGGTGATGCGCATGAACCTCAACCAGCAGTCTTCGGGTGAGGCCTGGGAAACCCACAAGTGCCTGATGAACTCGATGTCGCCGATTGTTGATTGCGGGGTGCATTATGTGGATGTGATGTGCCAGATGACTCGCGCCACCCCGATCAGGGTCAGTGCCATCGGCGCCCGCTTAAGTGAGGAGCTCAACGAGGGTATGTACAACTACGGCCAGCTACAGGTCAGTTTTGATGATGGATCTGTGGGCTGGTATGAGGCCGGGTGGGGGCCAATGATGAGTGAGGTAGCCTTCTTTGTGAAGGATGTGGTCGGGCCGAGGGGTTGTGTGAGTATAGCTGGAATGGCAGATGGCGAGCAGACAGATGACGTGGATGCGCATTCAAAGGCTGAATCCCTCAAGCTGCATCACTCAGAGCTGGATGCGGAGGGCAAGTTCACCAAGGCTGACGAGATTATTGATTGTGCCGATGAGCCGGATCATGACGGCCTGTGCTACCGTGAGCAGGAGGTTTTCCTGGATGCAATCGTCAATGACGTGGACCTGAGTGATCACATGGCGGATGCGGTTAACAGCCTGCGGATTGTGCTGGCTGCTGATGAGGCTTTCAAGACAGGGAAGACTGTCGCGCTTTAAGGGTTGTTTTTCGGTAAGCAATGAAAGCTCTCGTCAAGTCAACGGCTGAGCCAGGGCTGTGGATGGAGGATGTTCCAGACCCTGAGGTGCGTATTAATGATGTATTGATTAAAGTCGATCGTGCCGGAATCTGTGGCACCGACCTGCACATTTACCATTGGGATGAGTGGGCACAGGGAGAAGTTCCTGTGCCTTTGGTCATTGGGCATGAGTTTGTCGGAGAAATTGTAGAGCTTGGTTCCAGTGTGCAGGATTTCAAGTTGGGGGATGTCGTTAGCGGGGAGGGTCATTTGGTGTGCGGTCATTGCCGAAACTGTATGGCTGGTCGCCGTCATCTTTGTGCTGAGACACGTGGTGTTGGAGTGAATCGGACGGGAGCCTTTGCAGAGTTTATTGCCCTGCCTCAGACCAACGTGTGGTATCATGATCAATCACTGGATCGGGATGTGATGGCGCTGTTTGACCCCTTTGGTAATGCTGCACATACCGCACTTTCCTTTGATACGCTGGGTGAAGATGTGCTGATCACCGGTGCAGGGCCAATTGGTATCATGGCAGCTGCCATATGCAGGCATGCGGGAGCGCGTCACGTGGTGATTACCGACCGCAATGAGTTTCGCCTGAACTTGGCTGCGGGCATGGGAGCCACCCGGACCGTGAATGTCGAACAGGAGAATCTGGCAGAGGTCCAGCGTGAACTCGGCATGCACGAGGGATTTGATGTCGGGCTTGAGATGTCAGGTAATCCCGTGGCCTTCAGGGACCTGCTGACCAACATGTGTCATGGCGGAAAGATTGCCCTGCTGGGGATCCCCGGACAGGACATCGCCATTGACTGGAATACGGTTATCTTCAATGGATTGACCATTAAGGGAATCTATGGCCGGGAAATGTATGAAACCTGGTACCAGATGACCTCAATGCTGCAAAGCGGCCTGGATATCTCACCGGTGATCACGCACCGCTTTGCTTTTGAGGATTTTCAGAAGGGCTTTGATGCAATGCAGAGTGGAGAATCAGGAAAAGTGATCCTGAGTTGGTGAACTGCCGGCAGTAGGCCGGCGACGTCTATTCGAAACTCTTTGGATCCCGTGGATATCGCGCCTTGTTCGGATGCAACTCTGCCCGCCCTTCCCTGTAGTATCCCACCCATTCGGATAATCTTCTGCCCAGCCTCCGGCAGGACTCCTTTTCCTTTTCTTCGCGGGGTTCCCCCGCAATAACGGCTCCATAATGCGGGGTTAATCCCTTGCCGACATAATCGGTGACGCCAAAATAGAGGAAGCCAAAGTTGAGCAGCACGGTGGCCATGGCATTACAGGCAGTCTCATTGCCGCCACCCCATCCGGCAGAAGAGGAGAATGCACAGGCAAACTTCCCATCAATTTCCAGCCACTTCTTGATCGCCTCGGTGTCCCACCATTTTTTTACTTTCCAGGCCATGGACCCCATATTGGTGGGGGAACCCAGTGCAATGCCGTCACACCACTGAAGATCATCAGCGGTGGCTTCATCAGTTGTCAGCTTCCTGATTTCCATGCCGCTTACTGAGGCAGCTCCCTCGGCGACGAAATCGGCCATCTTCGCGGTATTACCGGTATTGCTGTGGTAGAGAATAAGAATATTACCCATGGTGAGATGAAATGAATGGCATTGATTGTCCAGTGGATTTCCGGGTTGCCCGACGTTGGTGGGAATGACTGGAAAATGGTGTTGTTGTCGGCAGTGTTATAGTGCAGGGATGGAGAATGGGGAAGAGAATTCCGGGTTGCCGTTGTCTGTAGCCCGGGCGATAGCTTTACCAGTGTCAGCGGGATCGGACGATATCTTTACCACTCTCAAGGGTGCGGCGATGGGTGCTGCCAACGTGATACCCGGAGTTTCCGGAGGAACCATTGCCTTTATTACCGGAATTTATGAGCGATTGATCAATGCCATTAAGTCTTGTGATGTTAAGGCAATCCGTTTGTTGCTTGGTTTCAAGTTGAGGGAGTTTGCAGCACATGTCGATCTGCGTTTTCTTGCTTGCGTTGCCGTGGGTGCCCTGCTGAGTGTTGTCAGTCTGGCAAAGCTCCTCGAGTATCTTTTTGACCATTATCCGATCCTTATCTGGGCATTTTTCTTTGGCCTGGTTGTGGCTTCCATCTGGGGGGTAGGCAAAATGGTTGCCGCATGGAGCATCGGCGCCCTGGCATCCGTTTTGGTTGGTATCGCGATGGCGGTTGGTGTGCTGTTGCTTCCGCATTCCTCCGGCAATGACAATGCACTGTATTTGTTCTTTTGCGGGATTGCGGCAATTTCCAGCATGATCATACCGGGCGTTTCTGGCTCGTTTGTCCTTCTTATTATGGGCAACTATATGCTGGTCCTGGGTGCCGTCGGGAACCTTGACCTGAATGTATTGGCTCCATTTGGCGCGGGATGTGTTGTCGGCCTGGTTGTCCTTTCCCACTTTCTGTCATGGGTTTTCAAGCGCTGGCACGATATTGCCGTGGCATTGATCACCGGTTTTATTGTAGGTTCCCTGGTGTTGATATGGCCATGGAAGGATGAGATCTATAAGCAGGATGAGGGTGGATCCTATATTGTCAGGAATGAGGAACGAATGGTATTTGCACGTTCCGGTTCGCTGCAGGCGGTTGAAGAGGAACTGGAGGATGGTGAGCGACTGGTGAGTGCAGGGTATGAAAACTGGAAGCTTCCGGATACCGGTGAAAAACAGACATGGATTGCGATGTTGTTGATGCTTGCAGGGGCCGGTTCCGTCTTAGGGATAGAGAGGATTGGTGGGAAACGCAGCAGGGGTGATGATGAAGGTATTGCTTAGTCTTTCTTTGATGTGCCTGGCAGGGTGTTCTGCCGTGCAGGACAAGCGTGAACCGCTCGTTGTTGGGATGGAACTTACCTACCCTCCCTTTGAGTTTGTTGATGAGCAGGGTAATCCTGACGGTGTCAGCGTGCGCATGGCGGAGGCGTTGGCCGATTACCTGGACCGTCCTCTTAAGATCGAGAACATCAAGTTTGATGCGCTCATCACCGCATTGAAGTCAGGCAGTATTGATTGCGTCATCTCCTCAATGACGGCCAATGATGAGCGCAGAAAGTCCATTGATTTCTCGGATCCCTATGTCACCACTGGGTTGGCAATGCTTGTCGGCAGGGATTCCGACATTGAAGGCCTGGATGAGCTGAAGAAGCCGGGCAGGATTGTTGTGGCAAGGCTTGGCACTACCGGGGAAAACTTTGTTCGCCAACATCTTCCGGATGCCAAGTTGAATACCATGCAGGAGGATCCTGCCTGTGCCCTGGAGGTTGCGCAGGGCAAGGCGGATGCCTGGATCTATGACCAGCTTTCCATATTCCAGCATCACAAGAACCATGCCAAGACCACCAGGGCACTCCTTACCCCGCTCAGGCCGGAACAATGGGCAATTGGCCTGCGCAAGGGCAAAGATGGTGAGGTGAATGCCTTAAGGAACTCGGTGAATGTGTTCCTGCGCCAATTCCGGGAATCAGGCGGGTTTGAAAAGCTGGCCGGGCGTTACCTGAAGGAAGAACGGCAACTTGTCAGTGAACTGGGAATTCCATTTATATTTGATTCTGCGCCAGTCACGAAGAAAACCGATCTGGAGTTGGACCCGGGTAAAACGCAATCGCTTGAGGTTGACTGGCTCTTTATTTTACTGGTTGGGGTGTTGATCGCCGTCGCGATTTTCACCTTCTGGAGGTTGACCATGGAGGGCAAGGCACCGGCCAGCGGACCTGGTGAACTCCTGGGCTATGCACTGCTTTGGCTTCTGGTAAGCGGCCTGTGCTATTTTGTTTTCGCTTCACTGAACCAGACCTATACCTGGAACTGGGAGGGAATCTGGCTCAGGCGCTGGCAGTTGTTTGGCGGGTGGTTCAGGACGATATGGATATCCCTTGTTGCCCTGGTATTATGTGCGGGGGTGGGAATAGCTCTGGTCGCCGGTTCCCGATCAAAAATCCGGCCATTGCGGTTTTTCTGCCGTGCATATACCGAGGTTGTGCGCGGAAGTCCGCTGTTGGTGGTCCTTCTCGTCGGCTATTACGTGATTGCCCAGGCCTTCAATGTCAATGACCGCATTCTGATCGGAGTGATACTGCTTGCTCTGTTTGCCGGTGCTTACCTGGGGGAAATCCTTCGTGGCGGCATCGAGAGTATCGGCAGGACGCAGTTTGATTCTGCCAGGGCGGTTGGATTTTCTTCAATCCAGGTATTCCGCTACGTGATCCTGCCGCAGGCTATTCGTCGCGTTTTGCCGGCGGTGGCCGGGTTGTTTATCATATTGGTCAAGGATTCCTCGCTGCTTTCGCAAATCGCCGTTGAGGAATTTACCAAGCGCAGCGAGAGCGCGAGATCCGCCACATACACGGGCCTTGAAGCCTATATTCCCCTTGCCATTGGCTATTTGCTGATCACGATCCCCCTTGCCTACATGGCTACCTGCCTTGAAAGGAGGTTTTCCTATGAAAGTTAGCGCTTCGGGATTGCACAAGGACTATGCAGGGACAAAAGCCCTCGACGGGATCGACCTTGATGTTGATGGGGATGTGTCAGTGCTGGCGCTGATCGGTCCCTCTGGAGGGGGAAAATCAACGCTGTTAAGGGTTCTGGGTGGGCTGGAGATTCCTGACAATGGAAGTGTATCCATCAGTGGCAAGAATATGGATTTTGGCAGTGAGGCTGCACTCCTTGCCCACCGGCGATCCAACGGGTTCCTGTTCCAGAGCTTCAACCTTTTTCCGCACAAGAGTGCCCTTGCCAATATTTCGCTCCCGCTTGAGAAGGTTCATGGCCTCTTGGAATCAGAGGCGAGGGAACGGGCCATGGATGCCTTAAAGCGTTTTAACCTGACTGAACACGCCGCTAAGTTTCCTGCCCAGTTGTCCGGCGGGCAGCAGCAGCGCGTGGCCATTGCGCGGGCCATTGCCCATGGACCAGGCCTGCTGTTTCTTGATGAGCCAACCTCCGCCCTTGATCCCGAGATGACCGCCGAGGTGTTGGACCTGATTGCGGAGTTGAAGGAAGGCGGCCAGAATATTGTGCTGTCGACACACGAGATGGGATTTGCGCGACAGGTTGCCGATGAGGTTGCTTTTTTAGCAGAGGGGAAAATTATCGAGATTGGCACCGCATCCTGGTTGTTTGAGCAAGGTGAGGATGCCCGGTTGCGGCAATTTCTTTCCCGGGTGATGCGCTATTAATGCTACTGGCTGATGACAACCCTCAAGCGTACTTGCTGTGTCACCGATGCGGGAATAGGCTCAGTTGATCTCAATGTAATTCGCTGGCGGTCGCCCTCCAGGGGAACGGGGTTGCCGAACGAAATGGTATTTGTCTGCCAGGTTACAAGGTCATTGGATATTTCCCCTGTGATTTCTAGGTCATTTGCACCTGTGCGCGCCGCGAAACGAATGGCAAGGTAGTCATTTTCGCCGTCACTGACTACGAGAGCTTCAATATCAGGCCGCCCTTCCGTGTCATTGGGATCAGTGCCGAAGGCGTATTCCATGGAGTTGATAATGGAGTCGGAATCCGGGTCTGCCCCGGGTGCCGAGATTGACTCAAAGTTCGGTAAGGTGGGATCAAAGTTTTCCGTGATCCAGGAGGCATATCCCCTGGTGCGGATGATTCCCCCCGGACTCCCGTCAACTTGCTCGGAACTTTGCCAGCTTTCCGGGAGGGAGTGGTCAGGATTGGACTCGGGTGCAATCAATACCAGCGAGAAACCATCACCATCTGCGGATTCAGGCCAGGGTGATTCGTCAGTGTACACAAAGCTCTTGATGACTTCACCATTGGCAGCAATCAGGGTAATGCTCTCGCCGTTGTTACTCAACTTGCTGTCACTGTCAAATTCTCCGGCAATCCTCTCCCTTATCCGGTTTCCGTATCGTGCGACCATTGCCTCTGTGTTCTCGACGATCAGCACTGATTCACCGGGGCTGAGAGTGCGCACCGTACTATCCAGGGCAAACTCGAAGTCAATCCCCTGGGAAAACCGGGTGCCGGCCAGGTCAATGGAGGAATTGCTGATGTTTTGCAGCTCGATAAACTCAAAGTCCGTGCGGCTTGCTGCGGCTGCCAACTCGGCCTGGCCCGATGGGGGGCGGGGGCGGTAGCTGAATTCACTTACCACAAGGTTTTCGGCAGTTGCCAGCTGCCCAACCAGGAACGTTGCCTCCGTGAGTGCTGACCACTCATTGCGCTGAGGGGAGAATGCCCTTGCCCTGACCTTGCCACTCTGGTCGAGTGGTAAAGCATCAGTATAACGGAATGCCCCAGGGGACGCCCCGCCACCCTCAATAGCCTTGGTTGCGCTGAGCCTTGGCAGGCAGAGCAGGTCGCTGCTGGTTGATGAGGAATTAAGTGACTGTATGGCAAGCATGTTGCTGCCCTCACGGAGCAGGTTGCTGAATTCGGATATATCGAAATCCTTGAAGATCACAGCCTGGGTATCGGCATGAATTGACGATGCTGAAGAGTTCCACGCAGGATTTGCAGGGGCGTTGGTGGAACCCGCGACGCGGGTACCGTTGAGGTAGGCAACGAAGCCATCATCATACTTCATCGAGAGGATCAGCTTGTTGAACTCGGATAGGTCGACTTCCTCTGCGACCGTGAATGGAATCCTTACGAAGACACTTGGATTGACGCCTGACATTGCAGCGACATCAAGGTTAATAAGCGGCCGGTAGTTGGTACCGCTTGTCTCGTAACCAATGCCTGTTTGCCCATTGGTCCACTGGTCAGCGTTCTCTGGTTCTGTAGTATCAGTCCATGTGTCTGCGAGCAAGTTACCCCCATTGGCAGCAGATGGGATAAGTGCCTCGGCTGGAGCTGCCTCGTCAACAAGGATGAGTGACTCAAGTGTCGGGGGGAGGTAGGGGTCACTGCCATCCAGTGTGTAATATATTTGAGTGTCATCGGCCGTCATGCTCAGGGTGAATGCATCATCCACAGAGCCGCCGTGCTGGCTGAAAACGGGGGCTTCGGTAGCCGGGTAGAGGCCCCTTGAACGGAACTGCTCCAATACGGTAGCAGTTCGTCCGGGGATAAATGTGTTCCTGATCCAGAAGACCTCGTTCAGCCATGTCTCGTTGCGCGTAAAAGGTGAGGAAAGCAGGGTTCCCTCATCTCCCCACCTGGCCGATTCACCAACCATCGGGTCACGCAGTTCTGCCCACATGGCATCCCACCGGGCCCGGTTTCTTTCCACTGACATGATGCCACCGTTGAAAAAATGGCGGTGAAGCCGGTCTGCAAACCGGAGCTGGAAGGCCGGGTATGAGAGCAGTGCACCATAGAATTCCACCGGGGACCCCACATTGTTAGCGCCGGTCAGGTCAAAATCAGTGACACCCTGGTCAGGCGGGTTTGCCGGGTTCAAATTGAACATCAGGTGCGTGCCCATTGCCATTTCCGCATCCCATGTGAAAAAACGGAATGTGCCGGGCTTACCGCGGCTGCGCCGGCCGGCATACCAGTTCTTGTTGTCGAACACCGTTACATTGGCTCCACCACGGAATATTGGCCCGACCCAGTCATAGTCTGCCGACCACATACGAACGATGAGGTGATCGATATAATCATCCAGGTCAATGTATTCCTGAATGGCCTCGTATTGTGAGAGGCTATTCACGCCGCCCGATATTATTGCCCTGGCTTCTTCCCAGGCAGTTTGATTGCCGTCCACAACGGTGTAGTCCTCGCCAAAGAAGGTTGGGTGGTGAAGGACATCATAGTCTTCCTCGCTGCCACCGAGATGAGATTCGAAAAATGCGGCATTGGCGCGCTCATGCAGGTCATAAATGCCCCAGTAGCGTCCGTTAATGTAGAGGTGGGTGTAGCGCCCCCTGGGTGAGAGGATGCCCATTTGCACCTCTGTTTTGCGCAGGAACTGATCACGCATCAGTGTACCGTGAGGGGGCAGGTCTTCCTGCTGATCGCGGCCAAAGGTCGCGGCAAGTGACCAGGAATCATGGCCGCCTCCGCGCAGGACGAGTTGATCGAAGGATTCAACCGGACTGCCTTCAAATAATGGATGTCTCAGGCGGGTATCTCCATATTCGCCCCGGAAATAAAGCCGGAAGGGCTTTTTTGGGTGGGAGCGTGCAT
>CACIUL010000040.1 GCA_902589825.1 uncultured Verrucomicrobiota bacterium | reverse complement strand
CCGGGTGAGCAGCCTGATCTGGACGATGATGGGCACGCCAAGATTAATTGGATGCCAAGGCCTGTGATTGCATGCGCGAACACGGTGGCTGAAGGCATGGGAATCCGCACTCAGTCATTGCTGGCAAAGGAGTGTCGTCAGGGAGTAATGGAATTTCTTCTTATCAACCATCCCCTCGATTGCCCTATTTGTGACCAGGCGGGGGAGTGCACCCTGCAGGAATACAGCGTGGAGCATGGCAATGGCCAGTCGCGCTTTCTTGAGAGCAAGGTCAAGAAACCGAAGAACGTCGAGATCGGTCCCCGTATCCGACTGGATGATGAGCGCTGTGTACTTTGTTCAAGATGTGTGCGGTTTTCCAAGGAGGTCGTGGATGATGATGTGCTTGGTTTTGTCGACCGTGGAAGTCACAGTGTTCTTACCGTTCATCCGGACCGCAAGCTGGAGAACAACTACTCCCTGAACACCGTTGATATTTGCCCTGTCGGGGCCCTGACCTCAAATGATTTCCGGTTCAAGATGCGTGTATGGTTCATGCGTGAGACAAAGTCATTGTGCACGGGATGTGCCCGTGGATGCAATACCCTGATCGGTTCCAGGGAAGGTAAGATCTATAGGGAGACGCCAAGGGAAAATAATGATGTTAACTCTGCCTGGATGTGTGACAGCGGTCGCATGGAGCACCACAAGCTTGAGCACCCGGGTCGCTTGACCGATCCCATGATCAGGCGTTCCGGCAAGCATCAGATAGTGGACTGGACTGAAGCCATTTGCCGGGCAGCTCGTGACCTTGGCAAGTTCAAGGGGGGACAACTGGCGGTTATCGCCTCGGGGCACATGACCAATGAAGAGCTTTACCTGGCGAGGACACTCTCCGAGAGCCTGCAGGCAGGGGCTGTTGATATAGTAAAAAGAACCGGTGAGGGGGATGACTACCTTGCCCACTGTGACAAGAATCCCAATGGCAACGGGGCTCGAAAGGTGCTCAAGCTGCGTTCCCCGGGATCAAGGTTGAAATCGATCCGGTCAAAGATTGCCCAGGGCAAAATTGCTGCCTTGTTGGTGATCGGGGAAGACCTTATTGAATGTGGGTTTACCGAGGAGGAACTGGGTGGACTTAAGTGTTTGGTTGTGCTGCATACCATGGCCAATCCTACTGCGAAGATGGCCCATGTTGTCCTTCCTGGGGCAGGTTATGCCGAGAAACGCGGTTCAATGATCAATGCAACCGGGCGCTTGCAACGCTTGAACAAGGCGATTGACTCGCCTGGACAGAGCCGGGAGGACTGGGAGATACTCCATGAGCTAAATCGTGCCGTTGACGGGGAAGACGGCGTGACTGAGCTGGTTGATGTCTTTTCCGAGATGGCATCAGCAATTTCCCTTTTCAAGGGCTTGAGCTTTGCAGGTATTGGTGATTTGGGAGTTGATGTAATGGACACCGGGGAAACAGTGCCCCTCCTGGAGCGTGAGGCAACCCGGGTGCGTGATGGTTTAATTGTTGGCTAGGCAGATCATGATGACTTCTTCACTTGCTATCATTGAATTATCCGCCTTGCTGGTACCGGCGATCAAGATTGTTGCGCTGGTTTTTGCCGTTATCCTGCCGATGGTGGCTTATTCAGTTTGGGCTGAGCGAAGGGTCAGTGCCATTATCCAGGACCGTGTGGGTCCTAACCGCGTGGGGATTCCTTTTACCAAGATCGGGCTGGCTGGTCTCGGGCAGCCGATTTCGGACGGAGTGAAGTTTCTGCTCAAGGAGGATTTTACCCCGGGGCATGTGAACAAGCTTTATTTCTGGTTGGCTCCCGCACTAACCATGGTCCCGGCAATCCTCACCTGTGCGGTGTTGCCTTTTGGCAGTGAACTCTTTGGTGAAAAGATGGTCATTGCTGACCTGAATGTCGGGCCGCTTTTCATTTTTGCCATTGCCTCGCTGAGCGTATACGGGATTGTCCTTGCCGGCTGGGCGTCGAATTCAAAGTATCCGTTTCTTGGGGGCATCCGTTCCACCAGCCAGATGATTTCCTACGAGATCTCCCTCGGACTTTCGTTGGTGCCTGTATTACTGATTTTCGGTGAACTGAACCTCAGTGAGATCGTGGAGGAGCAGAGCAAGAACGGGTGGTTATTGCTGCCGTTATGGGGAGAGGGTGCGATATGGAATGGTGGATGGGATCGTTTTTTCCTTTTCTTTCCCGCCCTCCTTGCCTTCATCATATTTACGACATCGATTTTTGCTGAGACCAACCGGCTGCCCTTTGACCTCCCGGAGTGTGAGACTGAGTTGGTTGCCGGTTACCATACTGAGTATTCCTCAATGAAATTCGCCCTGTTTTTCCTTGGGGAATATGCCGCGATGATCATTGGATCGGGATTGATTGTTACCCTTTTCCTCGGCGGGTGGTCATTACCTTTTGGCTGGGATGCCGCACTGATGTCCATGGCAGGCAATCCGGAGCAGGTACCGTGGTGGTTGGGAGTTATTCATATATCAACCTTTCTGGCGAAGGTGATCGCCTTTATCCTTTTCTTTATCTGGGTGCGCTGGACCTTGCCAAGGTTCCGGTATGACCAGCTGATGAAGTTGGGGTGGGTTGTTTTCTTTGAGCTCGCCCTGCTGAATATTTTTATAACCGCCGGAATTATAATCCTGACGCGTCCCTAGATAATCCATGCCCATTGTTGTCAAGCGCCCAAGGTTAACACTGGCCGAGAAATGTTACTTTCCTGCCCTGCTGAAGGGCTTGCGGATTACCCTTGGGCATGCGATCCGGATCCTGCGTCGGAAAAAGAAGGTTACCATGCAGTATCCCGAGGTTAAATGGGATGATAACCTGCCGGAACATTATCGTGGGGCCCCCGCACTTGTTACTGATGAACAAGACCGGGAAAGGTGCGTTTCCTGCCAGTTATGTGAGTTCATTTGCCCCCCCAGGGCTATTACCATTGTACCCGAGGAGATACCTCCGGGGGATGAGTGGCAGAAGGTGGAGAAGCGTCCGGAGAGCTTTGAGATTGACATGATCAGGTGCATCTATTGTGGCATGTGCGAGGAGGTTTGCCCGGAGCAGGCAATTTTTCTCCGCAAGGACTATGCCATTACCGGCCTTTCACGTGAGGAGATGATTCACGATAAGGAAAGACTTTATGAGATTGGCGGCAAACGCGAGGGACTGGTCAACAAGTGGAATGAGCTGAAGTAATGAACCTGGCTGTATAGATAGATGTCAGTGCTTTTTTACATTTTCTCAGCAGTGATGCTGGTGTTTGGCTTGATGGTCGTCCTGAACCGCAATCCTGTATCCAGTGCGCTGTCACTGGTGGTGTCATTCCTGGGGCTTGCCGCGCTGTTTATTACGTTGAATGCCTATTTTATCGGGGTGATTCAGGTTCTCGTTTATACCGGGGCAGTGATGGTGCTCTTTATTTTTATTATCATGCTTTTGGACATCAAGAAAGAGCAACGCCGTGACCTGAATTATGTGGCCATGGGGGGCGGGATTATTGTGGTCCTCGCCCTTATAAGCCAGTTGGCGATTTTGTTGGGCGACTTTGTGCCGGGAAATCAGCAGCTTGCCACTCTTCCTGAAGGTTCGGCAGTTCACCAGGATGTTAAGCTTGTCGGGGAAGCGGTGTTTACCGATTTCAATTTTCACCTTCAGTTGCTGGGCATTCTGCTCCTTGTGGCAACCGTCGGGGTGGTAGTTCTCAGCAGGCGCCAGGGGAGGGCGGATCGAAGTCAGCAATAATGCCGACCCTGAACGAATACCTGATGGTTAGCGGGTTGCTTTTCGCAATCGGTTTTGCGGGGGTCCTGATGCGCCGCAACATTATCATTATTTTCATGTGCCTTGAGATGATGCTCAGTGCTGCCAACCTTACCCTGGTTGCATTTTGGCGGTTTGGTGGTGGTAATGGGATGCCTGCAGATGGTTATGAGGCGCAGGTGCTGGTATTTTTTGTCATTGCCGTTGCTGCTGCAGAAGTAGCAGTAGGGCTGGCCATTATTGTTGCCCTGTTCCGTGCACGCTGCACGGTGCATGTTGAGGACCTTAACAGCATGAAAGGCTGATGCGCTTGAGATGACTACCGCATTCATCATTCTCCTTCTGCCGCTCCTTGCTGCCACCACGATCCTCTTGGTGACGAGGACCAGGCCTGATGTCAGTGCTTATGTCTCGGTGATATCTGCTGCTGTATGCTTCCTGCTTACCATCGTGCTGCTCGGGGATAATGGATCGGTTGGTTCGTTTGCGTGGTTGAATGTGGGTGGCCTTGAGCTCAAGATTGCCCTTGAGATCACCGGCTTAACCAAGGGCATGATCCTGGTTGTGACCCTTGTCGGACTCCTAGTGCATATATTCTCCCTAGGATACATGAAGGATGATGCGGGCAAGGCGCGATATTTTGCAGGGTTGTCGCTGTTTATGTTCTCGATGACCGGGATTGTACTGGCTGACAACTTTGCGATGATGTTCATCTTCTGGGAGCTGGTAGGTGTTAGTTCCTACCTGCTGATTGGTCACTGGTTCCGGAAAAATTCTGCTGCGGAAGCATCCAAGAAAGCTTTCCTGGTGAACAGAATAGGGGACTTTGGTTTCATGGCGGGAATTCTCCTGCTTTGGGGGGCAACCGGCGAAATAAGTTTTTCCGGCCTCGGTCAGGCCCTTGATCGTGAGACATTCGATTCGACACTGCTGAACTGGGCAATGGTCTGCATTTTCTGCGGCGCGGTAGGCAAGTCCGCGCAGGTTCCCCTTCATGTTTGGTTGCCCGATGCGATGGAGGGGCCCACTCCGGTGTCCGCCTTGATTCATGCTGCAACGATGGTCGCCGCGGGGGTCTTTATGCTGGCCAAGGTGACCTTCCTTATTGCGGCAGCACCGGTTGCGGCCTCGGTTATCCAGCATGTGGGGGCATTGACTGCATTGGTTGCGGCGCTCATGGCCACACAGCAGTCGGATATCAAGAAGATTCTCGCCTACTCGACATTGTCACAACTTGGATACATGGTCATGGCGGTGGGCTTTTCGGGGTTTGTATATTCCGGAGAGGTAATCGGGGTCAGTGCTTCGAATGCCGGGTTTTTCCATCTTTATACCCATGCTTTTTTCAAGGCGTTGCTTTTCCTGGGTGCGGGGGCAGTGATTTATGCCTGTCACCATGAGCAGGATATCTGGAAGATGGGCGGTCTTTTGAGACTGATGCCCGTGACAGCCATTACTTTTTTGATTGGCACGGCTGCCCTGGCAGGATTGCCTCCCCTGAGTGGTTTCTGGAGCAAGGATGCGGTGATGGCTGCTGCGCAAAACAATACTCTGCTGCTGGTCGTCGGGGCAATAACGGCGTTCCTGACCGCTTTTTACATGAGCCGCTTGTGCACGATCGTGTTTTTTGGCAAATCCCGATCCGTGGCGGCACGGGAAGCGTCTGAAGTTCCCTTGGTGATGCGTGTGCCACTGATTATCCTCACGCTAGGTGCGGTATTAGCCGGGTTTAAATTTGCCTATGGATGGTTCATTAACCCGGCAGAGTTGCCTCACCCGGAAGGTGCACTGCCGCTCGTTTTAAGCGTTATCGGCGTTGCAGGCATTGTCGCCGGTTACGTGATCTACAGTGGTCGTGACAAGGACCCCATCAGGGTGAAGGCATTTGCCCGGAAATTTTATATAGACGAAGCCTACCATCTCCTTGTGAGGGTGTTCCAGGATGGTCTGGCTTATGTTGCAAAGGTTGTCGACCAACTTCTGATTGATGGGTTGATTGTACGGGGCAGTGCCCGCTTCACATCAGGAATGGGGTCATTGCTGCGCGGTTTGCAGGGCGGAAACCTCCAGAGCCACGCGTTTTTGTTCGGCTTGGGGGTTATTATTATTATTTACCTCATCACCATTACCATCACCTCCAGATAGGTGTCCGGCCAAGTGACTATTATCGAATTCATTATCACTATTCCGCTTGTTATTGCTTTGGCAATAGGGTGCGGCGGTTCCGGCAGGGGATTGGCACTTTTTGCAGCGTGGGCGAACCTTTTATTAGGGGCAATCGTGTTTGCGGTAGTGCTTGCAAGGGGTGGGGGTGATATGCATTTCCAGAGTTCACATATCTTGCTTGATTCCCCAGAGCTCACCCTTGGATTTGCTGCTGATGGCATGAGTGCGATCCTTGTGCTCCTGACTGTTATCGTGACATTTTGCGCTGTCAGGATATCACCGCAACAGCCCGGCAAGGGAAGCGGCAGGCTTTATTATGTGTCATTGATGCTCATCGCGGCAGGGGCACTGGGTGCGTTCTGTGCAACGGATCTTTTCTTCCTTTATGCATTCCACGAGCTTGCCCTGATTCCGACGTTCCTGATGATCGGCATATACGGCCATGGGCGGGAGAAGGTTGCAACGGCATGGAAGATTACCATATACCTTGGAGTGGGCAGTCTGATACTGCTTGGCGGCTTAATAGCTCTTTATGTTCAGCTTTCACCCACGGGAGGGCTTACTTTTGATATTTCCAAGCTGGCTCCCGGTCCTGGTGATCACCCGCTTAGTGCCGAGACGCAAAAATGGATTTTTCTGCCATTGCTCATCGGTTTCGGCATTCTTGTATCCCTGTTTCCCTTCCACAGCTGGGCGGCTCCGGCCTACGCCTGTGCCCCTGCCCCGGTGGCAATGTTGCATGCGGGAGTCCTGAAGAAGTTCGGCCTTTACGGTATCCTGCGTGTTGCGATGCCGCTGTTGCCGGAGGGCTTTGATGCCTGGAAGGAACTGTTACTGATTCTCCTGTTGGGCAACATTATCTATGTTGGGTTTGTCACGATCTCCCAGCGCTACCTGGACAGGATGCTGGGTCACTCCAGCGTGATGCACATGGGATACATCTTTCTGGGGATTGCCTGTTGCAACAGCATCGGCTGGGGCGGGGCTGTGTTGATGATGTTTGCCCACGGGATATCGATTGCCCTGTTATTTTCCCTTTGTGGATCTTTGCGGGCGAGGCTGGATACTCTGGAATTTACGCGCCTTGGGGGGCTTGGTGCCAACATGCCATTTTTAGCCGTGACCTTCGGATTTGCGGCCTTTGCGTCAATAGGGCTGCCCGGTTTTGCCAATTTTGCATCGGAGATTACCATTTTCTTTGCTGCATTCAGGGAAGCAGGAGAACTTGGTTCTCTTCAGGTCGTGACAATCGTGGCATTATGGGGAGTGGTGATTTCCGCGGTCTACATGCTGCGTGCTTACCGGCGGATTTTTCAGGGTGAATGCATCGGCAACCTTGGCGCTGCCGATCTTGAACGGGAGGCCAGGTTGCCTGTTGTTTTAATGATCGTGATTCTCCTCATTACGGGATTATTTCCGAATATTATCCTTAAACTGGTGCCTGACCTGGTTGGAACCCTCTGATGTGATGCTCCCCTATTACCTAGAGATATATGTCGTGATCCTTGGAGTGTTGATGCTCTGCCTGGAGTTGTTTTCGGGCAGGCGATCAAGAAGCAAGATTGCACTGGTCGGAGTGGCGGGACTGGGACTGGTAATTGGCCTGATGATTTTCGCAGTGCCTGCACCTGGTGAAGATACTCAATACTGGGGAATATATCATTATGATCAATGGGCCGCTTTTTACAAGGGGTTGGCCCTGCTGGCAACACTGCTGGTGTTGGTGATGGCTCGCGAGTTTGCCCCGGTTTTCAAGCATTATACTTCCCGCGACGAGGAAGCATCAGGAATTGGCGAGTTTTATTGCCTGCCAGTGTTTGTCTGTGCCGGGCTCATGTGGATGTCTTCGGCCAAGGACTTGGTGACTATCTTTGTGTCCCTTGAGTTGGTTACCATGGGTTTTTACGTGCTCGTTGCATTTATGCGCCGTAACGTGGGATCACTGGAGGCAGGTGTGAAATACCTGATTCTCGGGGCTTTATCCACCGGTTTTCTGGTCTACGGGATAGCCTGGACTTACGGTGTCTCCGGGACTTTCAGCCTGGATCAACTCAGTGTGTCCTTGTCGGGGGATGATCTTCCCGAGAGTGCAGCCGTGTTTGCCTTTGCACTGCTGATGGTGGGCATTGGCTTCAAAATTGCCGTTGTTCCCTTTCAGATATGGGTTCCCGATGTCTACCAGGGGGCGGCAATGCCGGTAACGGCTTTTCTTTCGGTGGCCTCCAAGGCTGCCGGCTTTATTGTCTTGTTGCGTGTTGTAGAGCCTTTTCTTTCGGTGGCTTCCCTGAGGGATCCTGTCTTATACCTGATTGTTTTTGTAGTTTGCGCCACCCTCATTTATGGCAACTTGGCGGCCATTGCTCAGAAGAATATCAAGCGCCTCTTGGCCTATTCGAGCATTGCCCATGCCGGATTCCTGTTAATGGCGTTGCCTGCCATGGGCGGTTCCGTAACCGTAAGCGGACCGGGACCACACGCTTCCATTGCCTTTTATCTTGCAGGTTATCTTGTCATGACCCTGCTGTGTTTCCTGGTGTTAACCATCGTGCGTGTTGCTACAGAAGGAGAAGACCTTGTAGCGCTTGAAGGCCTGGGTAAACGGGCGCCATTGCTTGCATTTGCAATGCTAGTCGGGGTTGCATCCCTGGCAGGTATACCGTTAACGGTTGGCTTTTTTGGAAAGTTCTTCCTGTTTAATATCGCCATCCAGAATGCCATGCAGGGCGGATTGTGGATTGTTGTCTTTGTGGCGGTATTGGGAGCAGCTACCGGGTTCTATTATTACTTCAAGATTATAAAGGCCATGTATTGGGGAACTGCCGCAGATGAGGGCGAAGTGGCTGAGTTCAAGGTTGGTCGACTGGCAATGGTGTCCATTCTGGTTTTGCTGATTGCTGTCTTTTTCTTTGGAATTTTCCCGGGAACTCTCCTTGGGTTGATCCAATAGAGCGGCATTGCCTGCCAGGTCCTTGTGCGAGTGAGCACAGATTCTTGCCGCTCATCGTTGTAATTTTGTGGAGTCCGGTTTAGGTAGGCAGTGTGAATATCTTGCTGGTTGAGGATGAGACGGAAATTGGTTCACTGGTTAGTGACGGGTTGGTGGCTGAGGGGTTTTCCGTGGATTACTGCGAGGATGGTGATGCAGGCATGGAGCACGCGACGACAAAATCCTACGATGCAGTTGTGCTCGACATCATGTTGCCGGGCAAGAGCGGGCTTGAGATACTCAAGAAGCTGCGTGAGGGGCAGAATAACGTTCCTGTCATCATCATTACCGCCAGGGGTGAGAGCGAGGACCGGATTGAAGGCCTAAACCTCGGTGCGGATGACTACCTTCCCAAGCCGTTCTTTGTTGAGGAACTCGTGGCACGCTTGCGGGCAATCTGGAGGCGATCTTCGGACAGCGGAATGAGCTTGCTTAGCGTTGGGACCCTGACGGCGAACATGATGAGCCGTGAAGTCAAGCGTTCAGGAACTTCTGTTGAGATGACTCCCAAGGAATTTTCATTGCTAACCTTTCTCATGCGTTCACCGGGGCGTGTCCTTACGCGCAGCCAGATTCTTGAGCAGGTATGGGGCTATCATTTTGATCCCGGTACAAACCTGGTGGATGTGTATATAAGGCGTTTGCGCACTAAGATCGATACCGACGGTGAAATTCCCCTCATAGGCACCCTGCGCGGTGTTGGTTACCGCATGGTCGATCCGGATAACCCGGAGCCGTCCAAGGAGGGGTAGTTCGTGGAACTTTCATTTCGTCTCAGGATTGCTCTCTGGTCAGCCCTGCTGTCGGGGATTGTGTTGCTGATTTTCTTTGGAGTTACCGCCTTGATGGTCTTTGACAGCTTGAGAAAGGAAGTTGACGGCAAGCTTTTAATTTTCACCCAGCAATACGCCCTGGATGCGAGGGATATGGATGAGGCCAGGGTTCCCCAGTTGCAGCAGGTGGCTATCCTTGGTGCCGAGCGAGAAGAGGGGAGACTGGTTGAGCTTGTGGATCCAGAGGGGAGGCAAAAATACAAGGATCCCGAGTGGCCAAAACCGGGTGAGGAAATCAAGTATCTGGAAGAGGGCATGGTCGAGACAATGAGATACCAGAAACAATCGTGGCGGGTGATGAGCAGAACCTCAAATAGATACCGGGTGCGAATGGCGATTAACCTTGTCGGCATTCGCGATGAGGTTTGGCAGATGGTCCAGGGTTTTCTCAAGGCTCTTCCAGTCGCCCTGATTTTTATTGGAGTTGGTGCGTGGTGGGTGGCAGGCAGGGCGGTCAAGCCCATCAAGAAAATCATTGATACCGCTGAGCATATCACTCCTGAGGGACTCTCAGAACGAATCGAGGGAGTGGAGTCCAATGATGAACTTGGCAGACTGGCTCGTGTTTTGAACCGGATGATGGAGAGGATCGAGGTTGCCTTTCACCAGACGAGAAGGTTCAGTGCCGATGCATCCCATGAACTGAGGACTCCGTTGGCGGTTATGCAGGGAAAGATTGAGGTGGCCCTGCAGGAAGGAGATCGCAGTGACTATGATAAAGAGACCCTGGCTGAGCTGTTGGGCAGCGTGGGGCAATTGAGATCAATTATTGACAGTCTCCTGATGTTGTCGCGATCAGATGCAGGAAGCCTCGTCATGGAGCACGGCAAACTGAACCTGCAAGAGATTATGGCGGATGTCACCGAGGATGCCGAGATTATTGCTGAAGGTGAGGGAATTTTGTTAAAAGCAGGTCCTTGTCCTTCCGGCGTGGAGGTCAGTGGCGACGGCCGCCTTTTGCGGTTGGCGATATCCAACTTATTGGCCAATGCCGTGAAATATAACGTGAGTGCAGGCGGGGAAATTACCACCGAAGTTGAGGTTGGAGACGTGGACTGCAGGATTCTGATAACCAATACCGGACCCGAGATCAGCGAAGAGAATAAAGAGCGGATATTTGAACGTTTTTTCAGGGGAGATCCCTCACGTGCCGCTGCGAAGAGGGGCTTTGGTCTGGGATTGAGCCTTTCAAGGGTCATCGCCACTGCGCATGGAGGCACACTTGAGCTTCTAAGCTCGAAGGGAGGCAGAAATACCTTTCAGATGACTCTGTCAATCGTGCAGGACCAAGGTTTGGAAGCGAGGGGGACGCGTGATCGTCTCATACCATGAATGCGCATGGCGAAATGCCTATTGAGAAGATGCGAGCAGCGGGGTTTTCCGGGGCGGCACTCGCAACATTTGAGCGAAATTACCGTTTTCTGTGCTCGGGTGAGCAGGCTGATATTGCTGAGGAGTCCATTGAACCGGTAAGCGATGTCCTTAGTTATGACTCACTGCAGGACCCTGATGACTCCCATCTTGGTCAGCTGCTGAAGAAGACAGCTGTAATTAAGTTGAACGGAGGACTTGGAACCGGAATGGGCTTAATGGAGCCCAAGTCACTGCTGCGGGTGCGGGGGGAGCTGACTTTCCTGGACATGATAGCCAGACAGATTCTCGCATTGCGCAGGAAATTTGATTGCCGGGTGGAGTTCCTCTTGATGAACAGCTTTTCAACCAGCAGTGAATCCCTGTCCTTTCTTTCAAGGTATCCTGATCTAAATGCAACTGGCGGCCTTGAGATTATGCAGAGCCAGGTGCCCAAGGTCGATGCCGGCAACCTGTCGGCAGTCCGTTATCCTGCAAACCCTGAACTGGAGTGGTGCCCGCCTGGGCATGGTGACATATTTCCAGCCCTGTCAGGCAGTGGCTGGCTGGACCGGCTGTTGGGCCGGGGAATTACCTGTGCCTTCATATCCAATTGCGACAACCTTGGGGCAACCCTTGACCTGAAGCTGCTTGATGCATTCTCGCGCAGTGGCACCTCTTTACTCATGGAGGTTGCCAACCGGAGTGAGGCTGACAGGAAAGGCGGGCACATTGCGCGTTTAAAGGCAACAGGAAGGCTGGTGTTGCGTGAGTCAGGGCAATGTCCTGAAGAGGATACTGCTTGTTTCCAGGACGTGAATCGTCACCGCTTTTTTAATACCAATAACATCTGGTTACGCCTTGATGCCCTGAAGGACGCCCTGGATGCTTCGGGGGGAGTCTTGCCTCTCCCGGTCATCGTGAACAGGAAAACGGTGAATCCACGTGATCCTGATTCTCCTCCCGTTATCCAGCTCGAGACCGCAATGGGCGCTGCCATAGAGTGTTTTGAGAAAACAGGGGTGATGCTCGTCCCTCGTTCACGATTTGCGCCGGTAAAGAACTGCAGTGACCTGCTGGCCTTGCGCTCCGATGCGTATGTCATGGGTGAGGATTCAAGGATTTGTTTGGCGCCGGAGCGTAACGGCAAGCCTCCAATTATTGAACTCGATCCGGATCATTACAAGTATGTGGAGCAAGTTGACCGTGCCACTGCCTGTTGCATTCCATCTCTGGTCAAATGTGATCGCCTGCGGATCAGTGGCCCAGTTGGCTTCCAGGACGCCACGGCATTCTCGGGCTGCGTGGAAATTACCAATGCCGGCAGCCGGGAGAGGCTTCTTCCCCCGGGAAGCTATGAGAATCAAAGTATTTCGTTGTAGTGGAGCTCTTTTCAAGTCCATGACAAGTAATTGCGCAGATCGCTGCGCCTTGGCTTGAAGCATCTTTGGCCAACATGCGGTTATTCTGTCTTGGTTTCCCCTAAGGGGCATTGATTCCTTGCTAAGTCGCTTCTATAATTAATGAGGTGCATGGGAAAATGATGAATGCCGGATGAAAATCTTTAAGCTTATAGTGGCGGGCACAATTGTGTTGGGCGTGCTCATAGAGCTCGTTATCCGGCTTTTTTTTCCCGTGCCCATGGAACCGGGAGCGACGTTGCTTCTTACGAACGAAATCCCCGGTTTAAAGCCCAGTGTCCGGTTTGAGTTTGATGGTGATCAATTGCGCAAGAAGCTCTGGAGCAAAGGGCGCCGCTCAGAGGACTTGCGGGTATTATGTTTCGGGGGAAATGCAACTACCTCCATCATACAGGGAAACGAGGATACTTGGTGGGGCGTTCTGTCGAGTGAATTGGCCAGACAAACCGGGAAAAAGGTGGAGGTGGCGGCACTGGCGCATAGCAAAGGGGGGCAGATTATTTCTGCATTATCGAAAGCCGAACTCATTTTGGATAAGTATGAAGTGGACTTGATTATCTGCAGTTTTGGTTTTGGGGATGCCATGGGCTTCTATGGAGATTATGCTTATGATCCCGGTAAACTTTCGAAAATGAGGGATAGCAGGCCCAAGGGCTTCAAGTATTCCCTGGCAAAGGCCTCGCATGTTCTGCGAATGGTGCGCAACGGCAGAACGAAAAAATTCCTGCGGTCAACTCATGAACGGTTTAATGAACACAATTATCTTCAGGATCAGTTGGAAATGCGTAGGCAGTATGCGAGCAGTTTGCCAATACGTGAAGGCATCATTCGCACGATGCGGCAAGGTGATGACCCGTTAAGGGAATATATTGACGGCATTAACGGATTTATTTCCCTGGCGGCAAAACACAAAGCCAAGCTTATCGTGGTGGAGGAACCCACGGTCTACACCGCCCAGCCGTCAGGCTCAGCCAAAAGCCTGATGAGACCAATATTCTTTGCCAGCAAGCCTGGCCCGGGTGAGGGCAACCAAGTCAGCCCCCTTGCCGCAGAGCAGGAACTGCAGAGGTTTTTTGATGCCGGACGGAATAAGTGTGAAAGTGCAGGTATTCAATGGCTGAGCCTGGAAAAGGTTCAATTCCCAGAAAGCGGGAACTTTGTGAGCGAGACCTACATGTCAGATAATGGATCCCGGGCATTGGCATTGGGGATACTTCCAGTTGTTATTCAGACCCTGAAAACCAAGGATTAAAGGCTTTAGAGCGATCAACCTCAAAATGGTTGTAATTCAGCTATAGCCGTGCTAAATCAAGGGTTCCCAGCTTGATAATGATCTGATTATTAAAGCTTTCATAAATTAATACTGGAATGAGCACCTCCGGGTGATACAAACCGCATTTTTCCCAGAAAACAGAAAACTCGATGATGAAAACCTCTTTTTTACAATCTCAGGCACAGTCCCGGCGGCAATTTTTCCTCTGGTCACTGTTGTTAACCGTCATTGGTTTCTTGTTTTACAGTGCTCCCGAACTTCTTGCACAGGCTGATGCCGCCGCTGAAGCGGAGGAAGAGGCGCCGGCGACAATGTTTGATAATGTGAAGCAGGCAGGTTTCTGGATGGTTCCGTTGATTCTTGCCTCCATTGCCATGGTGGCACTCATTGTCTACAATTTCATTCAACTTACCGCCTCTAAATTCAAGCCTGAGGACCTGAAGATGGCACTGCTTGATCACATGGCCAATTGCCGGGTGCGTAGCGCTATTGAGGTGGCTTCCACCAGCCCGACCTATCTGGGAAGGATGCTCGCCAGTGCCTTGCCGCATGTTGACGCAACGGATCCGGAAACACTGGGCCGTGAGGAAGTGGAGGACGCCGTGGCTGAATTCACCATTCGTGAGAACCGTGACCATATGACCTGGATTGGTTACCTTGGCGTGATTGGACAGATTGCACCAATGCTCGGTCTCTTGGGAACGGTTGTGGGTATGATGGGGGCATTCAACAAAATTGGTGCTCAAGGGCAGGCTGATCCCTCCGCCCTTGCTGAGAATATCGGTCTTGCGATGGTCACAACGGCCTCAGGACTGATTATCGCCATTCCGTCGGTGTTCTTTTTCTTTTTCCTGCGTAACCGCTTTAATGGGCTGGTTGCTGCATGCCACCAGGACATGGCTGATATGCTGGATGCCAGTCACCAGGCGGTTAATGCTGACCAGGCAATGGCTAAAGTGCCCGAAGGTCTGCAGGCCTAGTAGTTACTACGCGCTTCACTTCGGCTGGAAAGATGGCTTCAAGAAAATTACAGGCAGTTTTAGAACAAGCTGACGAGGATGCCAGGATGGACATGTCGCCCATGATCGACATGGTTTTCCTGCTCCTGATTTTCTTCATGATTGCCTCAAGGATGGTTACTGTGAGGGTTGATCCAACGATCAAGCCCCCAGTAGCTGATGAGTCGATCAAGCCCAAGAGCGCCATAGGCAGGATTATCTTTAACATTCATCCAAAAGGCTCAGGGGGAGAGAGTAAGTATACCACTGCTGATGGCAGCAAAACGGTCACCCTCGAGGAAATCCGGACCAGAGTTGAGAAGTTTGCTGAAAGCAGGAGAGCGAGCGGGAGCAAGGTCGAGGCCTCACTTTTACTGCGTGCGCACAAGGATGCAGAGGTCAGTGATATCAAGAAGGTGGCCAAGGCAGCCGCGGAAGGCGGCATCAACAAGGTGATCTTCGGGGCATTCAAGACCGACAAATAATTTTCGATTCTATCTGATGGCACGCAGGAGAAAAAAATATTCCCCGGAAGGAGAAAAGGATCCCGAACTTGATATTTCGTCACTTGTTGATGTGGCGTTCCTTTTGCTCATTTACTTTCTTGTGACCTCTACGCTAAAGAAGGACGAGACGGACCTTTCCATTGTCCTGCCAACATCTATACCCACGGATAATCCCGATCCGGTGGACCCCCTGGCTATCCTTATTGAGGCAGACGGCAGGGTGATCGTCGACAAGACCGTTGAAGTTGGAGCTGCCCGTCCCAAGGGATCCAGACCTGACAGGCTTCCTGAACTCAGGGCCAAGCTAAAGGAATATAAGGAACTTGCTGATGGTGTCGGCAGTAAACCGGTTGTGATCGTGGCGGCTTCCGATGAGGGCAATACCCAGCGTTTCATTGATGTTGTTAACGCACTTGCTTCTGTAAAGATCAAAAACATTACAATGACAGGGTTTAGTGGCCCTGAGTAGGATTGGTAATGGGAGGCTCTTCCCATCATTTTCAGGGAAAAATTGTGAATTTTTCCTTTATGGCAGGTGTTACCAATCGAAAAATCGGACTTTTCGCTTTTATTGTGTTGTTGTATGGTGAGATGAGAGAAATCCCATTGTTTCAAAATCCCTAAATAAAATGCATTTCATGAGTTCCCAGACCCTGAGTTATCTTTGGAGGCAATGTTTCATTCAGCCCGTTCTCGTTTGTTGCCTGTTGGCCTTTCCCGTCACTGCATCCGCCCAGAATCCTGTGGAGGATAATTACCGCAAGGCTGTCCAGTTAATGGAGGAATCCAAGTGGGCGGATGCCGCCAGTGTCCTGCAGTCCGTTGTCGGGGATTACAAGCAGAATGCATTTAATATATATGGCCCGGCCTTTGGGCTTATTCATTACCACCTTGGCTTATGCCATATGCAGCTAAAAAAATACGATGAGGCCGAGAAGCAGTTTGAGACCACCTATCGGGGTTTTCCAAACCGCATTCCCAAGGAGAAGGCTGACCAGATTCCCAATACCCGCAACCACTATCACCTGATTGCGCTGTATCGCTGGGGGACCGCTGCCCAGGCCAAGGGCGAATATGAGGGGGCAATAAAGATCTACAAGAAGTTTGAGAGTGAAAAACCTGAGAAGGGCACTTACTCACCGTTTGAACTTTATATCAATTATGGCGTTTGTTATGCCCGGCTTGCCAAGCTTCCTGAAGCCACCAAGTACTTGCAGCAGGTTTACGGTGTTTATGACAGAATTAACCTGCGTGAAAGGTGGATGCTGCAGAACGCTTTTTTCGACCTTGCCGAAAAATGGATCGAGAAGGGCATGGATCGTGACGCGATGGCCTTCATGCAAACCAACGACATGTGGCTGCGCTGGCCGCCCTTCGAGAGCTTCAAGTATGGGTTCAACCAGCGGTTTTTGAAACTGGCCCAGGAAGCTTCGGCAGGTGGAGATGAGGATGCGGCAGGTAATCAGAGAAATCTTGATGCCTTGGCCTTGCGCTTTTTTAACTTTAGCCCACGTACCGAGGAGGCTATTTCCGAGCTGGAGGACAGGAAGAGCTTCTACAAGAACGAGGAGGCCCAGAAGAAAGTTCAGCTTAAGATTGATGAACTGCAGAAAGGTATCGTTGAGGGAACGGCAGTGGATATTTCCGGGCTGCGCCTGTTGGCAATGATTTACGAGCAGAATTACAGCCTGCGCAGTGCCTACTCCATCTATGATTACATGACGCGCCGCTTTCCTACGGCCAAGACCGTCAATGCAAAGACGAAGAAAACCACGTTGATTCATCCTGAGCTCGTCTATCAAGCAACTCGGTGCGCTTTTTCAATAGGGGACCTGCTTTCCGCTCAGCATCATGGTATGAATTTTCTCAAGCAGTATCCGGGGCATGAGCTTGAGCCCGAGGTGCAGAGCATGCTCATTGAGCAACTTTTCCGCAGGGGTGACTATCTGCGCTGCATAAAGATTGCTTCAGACATTATTGACAAATTACCCAAGCCTTCCCCCCAGCATGACCTGTGCATGTTCTGTTTGGCGGGTTCCTATTATTATGACGGTCAATATGAATCAGCCGATCCCCTGCTCGATGCCCATGCTACGGAGTATCCCGAGAGCGGGTTCCTTGAGGAGTCCAGTTACTATCGCGGTGCCAATAAGGTAAAGCTTCTGGAATGGGCACGTGCCGCTCCCCTGCTTGAGGGGTGGCTTACCAAGTATCCGGAATCCGACCTCAGGCCGTTTGCGATCCTGGACAGGGCAACATGTCACTTTGCCCAGGATGAGTTTGATCCATGCCTGGTCAAGCTTGATGAAATAGAAAAGAAATTCTCAACAAGTGACATATATGACCGCAGCCTGAACCTTCGTGGAGATGTTTTGCAGGTGAAGAAAGAATGGGTGCAGGCAGGAGAAACTTACGTCAAGGCAAAGGCTCGCGCGGAACAGGATGGGCATTACCAGGTGGCGGCGGAATCACTCAGTCAGTTAGTCAATGTGGCAACTGCCAAGGAGGAATACAAGGAGGCGGCTGCCTATTATGATGAGTTTATTGGCAATTTTTCCGAGAACTACCTGGAGCCGCAGGTTGTTTCTGACGCTTTAAAGGCACTTACCGATGAAAGTGTGAATCGTGGTCAGGAAGGATTGGACAAACTTGAGGACATGATTGATCGCCTTGGCCGACAGGAGAATGCGGACCT
Organism: uncultured Verrucomicrobiota bacterium; assembly: GCA_902589825.1. GTDB lineage: Bacteria > Verrucomicrobiota > Verrucomicrobiia > Verrucomicrobiales > DEV007 > CACIUL01. The sequence continues at coordinate 9,030 of CACIUL010000040.1, read as the reverse complement.
TGAGAAAGCAATCGCCAAATATGGAGATGTCTCCGTGGACTTGAACGGTGCACCGAAGACGATTGAGAAGCTGAAGTCGATGCAGACAAAGGGAGGACAACCAGATTCCGTGCAGGCTTGGTTGCTTGTTCTGCGGGTTGATATCATTGAGGACATGGGCAAGGCAAAAGACGGCAATGTGGAATTGGCGAAGGCGCAAATCAGGACCGCTTTCGGTGAACTGAAGAGCTTTGACAAGAAGGTGCTTGCTCCTTACGTGTTGGCAAAGATCGGTGACTTCCTTCGCAATTCCGACCAGAACGTGCAGGCCGTCCCATGGTTTGAGGAAATTCTCACCAGGGGAGGCATCGACTCGGTGGACTATGCAAAGAATGCCCTGGCGAAGATCTATTTGCGGGGAGCCAACCAAACCCTGCATCAAAAAGCACTGGATAACGTTGAGTGGGTGCTTGCCAACTCGGGGAACAATAAGCTTAAGGAGGAGTCATCCTATGAACGTGCCCTTCATTACAGCCGGACAGAGAGCTGGAGCGAAGCGGAGACAGCCTGGTTTACCTATGTGTCCAACAAGGCATGGAGGAGTCACAGTCCTGAGGCCTGGTACCGGCTTGGTCAGGCGCGTGACAAACAGAAAAAGACAGACAAGGCATTAAGTGCCTATCTGCAGAATTATTTCAAGTACCCGCAGTATGTTGACTATTCAATTCCGGCCATGACCCGCAGTGCCGAGATTCAGAAGGCTGCCAATAAAGGCAAGGAGGCATATACGCTTTCAAGGATGGGAGGCTTGCGCTTTGAGAAGAAGTTACAAAACGATCCGCGCTTCAAGAGCCATTTTAATACATTGCGCAAAATTTACAATGAGCTTGCGCCGACACATGCCGAGGAAAGCCACGAGGATCCCTGGCAGTAAAGAAAAAGCACGAACAAAGAAGCCCTTATCAAGTAATGAAAATCTTCCATCTACTTTTCATTCCAGTTATTACCTGTATAGCCCTTTGCGGGCAGGCATTTGCCAAGCCGGTTTCCGTTACTATCGTCCGCAGCAATGGCAATGATTTCCCGGGGTTTGCCACCAAGGCTAATGACAACAGTATTTTTATCAGCCAGTTTGAGGATGGTTCCGGGGCGGCGGGCTATGCATTCAGTAGCATGAAGGGCATTGCCTGGGGGCAGCCGGATGACTGGAAAAAAGCCAAAGAATACTGGGAGCGGCGTGACTACACGAACGCAACGCAGGCCTTCAAGCAGGCAATGGAGGATTATCAGGGATTTGCTCTCTCAAAACATCCCTTTATGCAGGATAATATCGGTGCACAGGCAGTGTTCTATTACATGGAGTGCTTGCGCCGGACCGGAAAGTTTACCGAGATGATGGAACCCTATGTGCAGGTCCAGAAGGTGAACCTGGGTGGAAAATGGAAGGACCAGATTAAACTTTTCCAGGGCTGGGAGCACCTGGCAAAGGGAAGATGGAGGCCCTTGAGCTTCATGATGGAGACCTATGAGGTGAAGCGTTCCCAGATCCCGGGCATCGATGATTACACGGTCGCACCGAACGAGATGCCCCTGGTCAGCGACTTGAACTTCCAGCATATGGCCCAGGTGGCCTACCTCAGGGCTATTTCCACTGAGAAAATGGCTGAGGAACTGGCCGGGAAACTGGCTGATCTCGACCCGAATGCTGAAGCGACACGGGAAGAGCGGATCAAATTGAACCGTGATATAGGGTTGATGAGGGGAAAGGCACTGACTGACTATTCCCGTGCCTATACGATCAACTATGGATCCGAGCGGGGGTTGGCACTTCGATCAATGCTCGCTGCCCTGAAACTCATTGAGAAAATGCCGCAGTTTAAAGAGAATTATACTATGCAGAAGGAGGCATACGGGGTTGCCGTCCTGTTTAATTCACTGAGCCCGGCAGGTCTTCCTACCAGCCTGAAACATTTGTTGTCCAAACCGGTGGAGCCGGAAGAGGACTAGGCCAGGGCGGTCAGGGTTTCCCGGCACCTTTTTGCCGCTAATTACGGGCACCGTTGAATAAGACTTATCACGTGCCCGTTTTGCCCGGGTTTAAAGTCTGTTCACTGACACGCGCAGGCAACGGTAAAAGGCAGGGCAGAAATTTCCTCCAGCTCTTCGAGCGCCTCAAAACGTGGTGGCAAAAGCCACTTATGCCCTAAATGGCTATTCGCTCTGCCCCTTAACCTTCAATGGGTATTTAAGCAGGGTAAGCACCTCCCGGGGGCTCATCTTGCGGACTGTCTCCTCATCCATTCCCAAGGCTACAAGACGTTTTTTTTGATCATTCTGCCGTCGGCGCTTGGCAGCTCCACCCTTGCGGGGCCTGGTAAGGTGGGTTTTCTGGAATTTTCTCTTTAATCGCATGACAAATAAAAGAATCTTGAGGAAGGGGGGGGTGTAATTTGCATGGATTTGGGATTTTCGAAAGTGATTTCCTGTTCTGTTTTCACAAATATGACATCAATTTCAACCAAAAAGGCCCTGAGATAAGGTCAATGACTCTTCCGGAGGGCTTCAAAAACCGGTCCCGGCACCATTTTAATGACATGTTCTTCCCAACCCTCAGGACCGACTAATCCCTTGACCATGCTGCTGCTTAGTTCCGCTAGGTTTCGCGGAGGCATCAGGAAAATCGTTGAAATATTGTCATTGAGCTGGGCATTGGTGTGGCGCATTCCTCTTTCAAATTCATAATCCTGAGCCGAGCGGATACCGCGCAGGATATAACCAGCGTCTACTTCTGTGGCGTAATCGACAAGGTAACGGTTACTGAAGTGCGCGATGTCCAGGTTGGTGCTTTTGGGCAGTGACGCACGCAGGATTTCAAGGCGGTCATCGAGGGCGTATGTATATTCCTTATCAGGATTGATCCCAATGGCCACGGTGAGGTGATCAAAGAGAGCCAATCCCTGCTCGACCATCCACAGGTGTCCATTGGTTAGCGGGTCAAAGCTGCCAGCGTAGACGGCTCTTTTCTCTGAGGCTGCCATATTATGCGTAATATCTAATCGTATTTGGTAAGAAAAGCCTCGCGTTTCCTGGCGAGGTCTCCAATGACCGTGAGAGAAGGGCCGGGTGACAATTCAAGTGTCTGTCCAATCGAGAGGGGGTAAGAGATATGCTCACCATCAAAATACAACCTGCCTTTCCGGGTCAGTGATTGCAAGCGAAAGCAGTCTGCAGTGGTGGGTGGTGCGTTACGGGTTCCCCGGTGATAACACTGCAGCTTGTTGTCCAGGATTGGCAATGGGTTGCAGCCTTCCTGGAACATCCATGCCGTTGAACCTGCCGCGGTCGCAAAAAGGCAACCGCTGTTGCGGAAGGATTTTTCCCCCATGCGGTAGCGGGTTGTTGCTGCCGGGTTTGGGTTGGAGAAAAGGACATCATTAAGGATTGGCGGGCCGGTGACTTGACCGTTAATTGCCGCCCTTGCCCGGGAGAGGTTATACCTTGGCTGTGTGTCGAGTCCTGAGAAAAAAACGGGGAATTCTGAACCGTTACAGGCTGAAAGGAAACCAACACTGCGGGCAGGATCTGAATTAACCCCGATGATGGGCGTGTCATCCGAAATAAAATGGGAGGTTTCAAGGAAAGTGCCATCACCACCTACCGTTACGGCGAGGTCAGTATCCCTTATCACTTCTTCAGATAAATCCGCACGGTAAAGCATGGTGAGATGGGCGCCGGACTCAAGGAGAGCGGATTTAACGGTTTCCATTGAGTCCTTCTGTGTCTGGTGACTTTGCTCAACAAACTGCGCATCCCTTCCCGCCTTTTCCATGAAATGGGCCACGTTGGGATCTTCGGACCCGTTGAAGAGTTCCCAGGCGCTTTTCTTGTATACCACCAAAACTTTCATTGGAAAATTCCCGTGATGTCTTGTGTTAAAAGGCCAATGCGCATTTTGCGATAATGAGGATTATATGCAGGCATATCGACCTTGTAGGTTAAGGATTTATGGGAGTCGAATTTTCCAGAGTATGTATCATTGCCTGTAGATATTACAAGGACGCTATGAAGCTTTGAATATGGTCTTAAGCTTTGGCGTGATATTTTCTCGATCACCTTGGCAATAGAGTTTTTTTTTGGAGTCTTTGACTTCCTGCCACTCAACTGTACGATCATTGGTTTATGAAAAAGACAATTCCGGATCCTAAAGCCCTGAGAGGCTTACTTGTTTTTTCCCTGTGGATTTCTGCTGCAACCCTGCCTGCTGCAGAGAGGGGAGTCTGGGCGCATGAGAGCAGCGACCTGAAACCTGACCCGGCGGTCACTTTTGGTGTTCTGGATAACGGTTTCAGGTATGCCATCATGCCTAACCCAGAACCGCCCAAGCGGCTTAGTATGCGCCTTTACGTGGATGCGGGATCACTTATGGAAAGCGAGGAACAGCAAGGCCTTGCCCATTTTATTGAGCATATGGCCTTTAACGGGACAAAGAATTTCCCGGCAGGGGAAATGGTTGAATATTTTCAGCGGCTGGGGATGTCCTTTGGTGGTGACACCAATGCCCACACCTCCTTTAATGAGACGGTATACAAACTTGAATTGCCCACGCCTGAGGAGGCAATGGTGAAGCGTTCCCTGCTGTTGTTGCGCGATTATGCCGATGGCATGTTGATGAGTGTGGCAGAGATTGACAAAGAGCGTGGGGTGATCCTGAGTGAATTATTGACGCGTGATTCGGCGCAATGGCGGACCCAGAAAGTTGCCTATAAGTTTGCCCTCCCTGATTCCCTGATCAGCAAGAGGTTTCCAATAGGTACAAAGGAGGTAATCAACGGGGCAGGCAGGGACGTGTTCATGGATTTCTACAGGACATGGTATACTCCTGATCGGATGGCCCTTGTCATTACCGGTGCGGCAGATGCCGAGAAGTTGTTGCCGCTTATAAGGGACCAGTTCTCCGGTATGAAGGGACCAGCGGCTCCCAAGCCTGACCCTGACCTGGGAAAGATCACTACAGGAAGGGGAGTGATTGCAAAGTCACATTACGAGAAGGAAGCCACGGAGACAAGCGTGAGCATTGAGGTTGTCAGCCCTTACAGCTGGCAGCCTGACAACAGCAGGAAAAGGGTCATGGACATGTCCCTGCGAATTGCGAGCAGTATCATTAACAACCGTCTTTCCGAGATGGTGAAAAAAGAGGGGGCTGTGATCACAGGCGGTGGCTGCTATGCTCAGGATTTCATGGATTTTGTGCGCTTTGCCAGTATTTACGTGACGTGTGAGCCGGGCAACTGGGAGCAGGCTCTATCAGTTGCCGAGCAGGAAATCCGTAGAGCTCTCATGCACGGGTTCAGCCGTTCTGAGTTTGATGAGGTGGTTGCCAACATGCGCAATGGTTATGAGCAATCCGTTCGTAGTGCTGCATCACGCAAGTCCCGTGGACTTGCAGACCGGCTGGTTAATTCCATTTCCAGAGGCAAGGTTTTTTCCAGTCCGGCGCAGGCACTTGACTGGTTCAGTAGTAATATCTCCGAGATTACACCGGATGTTTGTGTCGCAGGGTTGCGTGAGGCATGGAATTCAAAAGACCGGCAACTCTTCATTGGCGGTAACGTCAAGATTCCCGGATCAGGGAAGGAAATTATCGGTATTTATGAGAAATCCGGCAGGGTCCCAGTTGATCCACTTACAGAGACCAAGCGAACCAGTTTTGCCTACACTTCTTTCGGCAAGCCCGGTCATATAGCTGAGCGCGTTGATATAAAAGACCTTGGAATTACCCAGTTACGCTTCGCCAATAATGTTCGTCTTAACCTGAAAAGGACCGATTTCGAGAAGGACACAATCTCCATCGGAGTCCGGATTGGTGGAGGCCTATTGACCTTGCCGGAGGGTAAGCCGGGGTTGCCCTTGGCTGCTAGCGCTGCAATGAACGCAGGAGGACTTGAGAAACACAGCGCTGATGACCTGCGCAGGCTGTTTGCCGGCAAGACGGCGGACCTTTCCTTTTCTGTCGGGGAGGATGCCTTTGTCTTTAATGGTTCCACCAATCGTAAGGACTTTGCCACTACCATGGAATTATTGACGGCCTACCTGGTTGCTCCCGGCTACCGGGAGGAGGCATTGCGTCAGTTACATAAGAATCTGGACCCTATCTATACCCAGTTAGCCCATACCCCTATGGGAGTCTTCAACGACAAGGTGGATGTATTCCTTAAAAAAAGTGATTTCAGGGCGGGTTTCCCGGCGCGCAGTGACCTTGTTTCTAGAACATTTGATGAAGTCAAGCAGTGGGTTGGGAGTGCTTTGCGATCAGGCTTCATGGAGGTTGCTATTGTAGGGGATTTTAAAGAGGAGGACATTTTAGAGGGTGTTGCCAGGACTCTGGGTGCACTACCCGTGCGCAGCCTTGAAAAACCGGCACACGACAAGCGCAGGGAGATGCATTTTGCCGATGGTGGGCAATCAAGGACATTCAAGTTCGATTCTGAAATTCCCAAGGGGATGGTCGGGGTGTATTGGAAGACAGAAGATATCTGGGACATCAGCAGGACCCGCCGCTTAAGTGTTTTGGGGTCGATCTTTGCCGACCGCTTGCGCAAGAAAGTGCGCGAGGAGCTGGGGGAAGCCTATAGCCCATATGCACGGAATATCCCAAGTTCGACATACAGGGGATTTGGCTACATGATGTCGATCATTACCGTGGACCCTTCACAGGCGGAAAAAATTGCCGGGGTGGTTCGCGGGATCGGCGATGAGCTTGCGGCAAAGGGAACTACCCCCGATGAACTTGAAAGGGCACTCAAGCCCCTGCTAAACGGGATCGATCAGCAGCTGCGGCAGAACAGCTACTGGTTATCCACGGTGGCTTTGAGCTCTCAGGAGTTTCCCCAGAAAATTGAATGGGCTCGCACAATGTTGAGCGATTACAAGTCGATCAAGGTCGAGGAGGTGAATCAACTGGCAGGTGAATACCTTGTGCCGGAGCGGTCCGTTATCGTGAAAATCATACCGGTATCTGGAAAACCGGCACAAAAATAATGAATCGGCGAAGGATACCGTTACGCGAGGTGGATGCTCCTGAGGATGGGCGTAATGACAGGGTATACGTGATTTGGGTGAGTGTTACAAAATTACATTAATTGTAACGCCTTGAATTACAATGATTTAAAAGTCTAATATTTGAATCCTTTCAAGCAGGTTGACGCTGGGCATCCGCTTTGCTTTAGTAAGCGCCCCTTGATCAACAAGGATCTGATACTCAGAGACACTCAAAAACGAATAGCTTATGCCCAATTTTGGAATTAATGGATTTGGCCGCATCGGACGCAATGTCTTCCGCGCGATGACACCTGAACAACGTAAAAGCGTTGTTGCAGTGAACGATCTTACTGACAATAAAACCCTAGCGCATTTGCTAAAGTGGGACTCCACCTGTGGCAAGCTTGATGCCGAAATCAGTCATGATGACACCAGCATTACTGTGGATGGTCACCAGATAAGGGTGTATGAGGAGCGTGATCCAGCCAAGCTGCCCTGGTCTGACCATGGTGTTGACGTGGTTCTTGAGTCGACTGGATTTTTCACGGCTCGTGAGAAAGCTGAGTTGCATATAACCAATGGGGGAGCCAAGAAGGTCCTTATTTCCGCACCAGGGAAAAACGTGGACCTGACGATGTGTCTGGGCATTAATTCCGACCAGTATAATGGGGACGAGCACCACGTTGTTTCAAACGCAAGCTGCACTACCAATTGTCTCGCCCCGATGGTCAAGGTGCTCAATGATTCATTTGGCGTTGAACGCGGCGTGATGAGTACTATTCATAGCTACACGGGTGACCAGCGCCTGCTGGATTCACCTCACAGTGATTTCCGCCGTGCTCGCTCTGCTGCTGTCAACATCATCCCATCAAGTACTGGAGCAGCCAGGGCAATTGGAGAAGTGATTCCTGAGCTGAAGGGTAAGCTGAATGGTGGTGCATTCCGCGTTCCGACACCTACAGGATCGGTTACTGACTTTACTGCTCAACTACGCCAAAAGACCACCGTTGAGGAAATTAACGCCAAGTTCAAGGAAGCCGCGGAGGGTGAGTTGAAGGGAATCCTTGAATATTCAGAAGAGGAGCCGGTGCTGATGGATATTGTAGGAAATCCCCATTCATGTATTCTTGATGCTGACGTGACCCTGGAAATGGGAGGAGACCTTGTGAAGGTGGTAGGCTGGTATGATAACGAGTGGGGTTACAGCAACAGGGCGATCGATGCAATGTATCTGCTCGCCGGGAATTAATTAGCTAATAAGCTCGAAGAAAATGAAAAAAGCATCCCAGTGATGGGATGCTTTTTTCTTAAGAGGTGATTTTTCACTATGGCAAAGAAGACTATCCGGGATATTGACCTAGCTGGACGCAAGGTATTGATGCGCTGTGATTTCAACGTGCCGCTTGATAGCTCAGGGAATATTACTGATGACACGCGCATTCTCGGGGCACTTCCTTCCATTCGGCATCTTTGCGGGCAGGGCGCGAGGGTCATGCTGTGCAGTCACCTTGGGCGCCCGGGTGGGGAGGCAAAGCCTGAGCTTTCTTTAAAGCCCGTTGCTGCCCGGCTTGGGGAGTTGCTGGAAACGGAGGTTGGATTTGTTGAATGTTGCATCGGGGAGGAGGCTTTGAGTGCCGGTGACGCATTGAATGATGGTAACTTGTTGCTGCTTGAGAACGTCAGGTTCCACAAGGAGGAGACAGCCAATGATGCCGTGTTTGCATCCGGTCTGGCAAATGGTGCTGAGGTTTTTGTCAATGATGCCTTTGGGACCGCGCACCGTGCACATGCCTCCACTGTAGGTGTTGGCGAACATGTTGATGAATGTGTCATGGGATTCCTCATGGAACGTGAACTGCAATATTTAAGTGAGGAGCTTCAGGATCCCGCGCGGCCTTTCGTGATCATATTGGGAGGAAAGAAAGTCAGTGACAAGATTGGTGTCATTAATGCCTTGTTTGATAAAGCAGACACGATCCTGATTGGTGGAGCTATGCAGTATGCTTTTCGCAA
>CACIUL010000039.1 GCA_902589825.1 uncultured Verrucomicrobiota bacterium | reverse complement strand
GAGTATAGGACTTGGTGAGGGCATCCTGCATCTTTGTATAGGTGCCAAAGCGTTCCGCATTCTGCTTGTCGCCATCGCGCCTGCCCCAGGTCTGGTAGTAGGCGGTTTTGGCCCCGCTTTCAGTAATCACCTTGTTGAGTTTCCTCGAAGCGGTAAGGAATTTTTCCGGGAAAACTGCCGGGGTCTGGCTCTGGTCCTGCAACACCACCATATCCCAGTCACCATCTGAGATTCTCTTCATGGTCTGAGCCGTCTCGCTATGCTGCTTGAGTGTCCTGCCACCCGGAGTGATGAACTCAAGCCGCATTTCCCGATGCGCTGAGGCGGCAAAGAACTTTGTGACCGTTGAACGGACCTGCCCTGTATAGCTGTTGCCAACAAAGAGAATTTTTTTGGGACCTGCAATGGCACTTCCTGCCAAAGACACGGCAAGAAACAGCCTTAAGAAGACACTAAGCATAAGAAAGTGAATGAGCACAGGACATAAAAAACTGAATCATTATCAATTTACTTTGTTTTGACCATAAAACCATTGCAACAAAAAGCCGCATTGATGAAAAAAATCGCCTGAAAATAGGTTGCCTTAAATTACGAAACTTCCTTCCAAGAAAGCTTTTCAACGACCATGAGGCTCTCTATCCTTGTGGGCGTATGAAGCTCTTTTTCCCGCTCCTCGCGATCACACTCCTCCTCCAGGTCTTTTCCGCACATGCCAGACCGCCCTCCCCGCCCGAGGATCTCAGCGCCAAGCCGGTCACCAATGCCCTGGGCCTAAGCCTTCATGAATACACCCTTTCCTGGGATGCCTCCTCACAGGCCGGCTACCAGGTGCTGGTTGCCGGTAGTGAGGCGAAGCTCGCCGCCAATGTCGGCGACCTTTGGGACAGCGGGCTGCGCTACTCGGAAAACAACGCCGGAATCCCCTGCCTGGGGAAAGCCTTCCGCGCCGGCTCAAAGGCCTGGTGGAAGGCAAGGATATGGAAGAAGGATGGCAGTGCCAGTGCCTGGAGTGCGCCGGCCACCATCAGCATCCCGAGCGGAAAAATCAATGTCGCAGGCGATAAAGCCGACCCGAAGCTCGATGCCAGCCAGGTCGGAAACCGCGTCGTTTTTGTCGGCGGCAGCCTGATCCACGGCATGGAGAAGAACGCTTACCTTGAGGCAGCAATGACTGCACGCTGGCCGCACCATAATATCACTTTCCGCAACCTGGGATGGCCCGCCGATGATGTCTTCGGCACCGCCCGAGGGGAATTCGGCTCAGCCCACAACACCCGCTCCTGGAAGCCACCGGGCAACGAGGCGGGATTTGGATACTCAGAGTTGCTCAAGCAGGTGCGTGAAGCCAAGCCGACCACCCTCATTGTCGGTTACGGTGGCGAGGCCGCCTTCGCCGACAGCGAGGACAAGATGCAGGACTTCAAGGCCGGGTATGAAAAACTCATCACTGACCTTGAGGCAACCGGGGCAAGGATCATCCTGCTGACCCCCATCCCGCACCAGGAGGCGGGTCATGCGCTCCCGGATCCCTCCGCGCACAACGCACGCCTGCGCACCGCCGCACAATTTATCCTCAAGAGCGCCGGTGAACGCAAACACCTCGGGGTCGACATCTTCGGCGAAGACCCGGAAAACTCCGGGGAGCTCGAATACCGTGATGCCCTGCACCTGAGTGCCCCTGGTTACCGGGTCCTGGCAGGGCGCATTGCAAAGGGCCTGGGCCTGGCCAGTGAGTCGCTGCTCAAGGTGCGTAAAGCCAACGACCGGCTCTCGGTAACCTCGGAGACCATCAAGACCGGTGAGCGAACCAGGACCAAGAACGGCGTGCGCCTCGACCTGATTCTCGACCGGCTGCCCTCAGCCGCCTCACCCCTGCTGGTCACCTCCAGCGCCGCTGACACCGAGCTCTCGCATGATGATTCATCTATCCGGATGCTGGAACCTGACGCAAAGAAATCCCTGGTATCCGCCGGGCCCGACCACCAACAGGCGGAGCGGCTGCGCCAGTTGATCATCGAGAAAAATTCCCTCTACCGCCACAAGCTGCGCCCCATCAACAAGACCTACATCTTCCTATTCCGGCGCCATGAAATGGGCCACCTGGCGCGTGAAATGGAGGACTTTGATGAACTTGTCGAGGGCAAGGAGGAGCTCATTGCCAAGGCGCGCGTCCCGGCCGCCAACCGCTACGGACTTAAAATTAAGCCGGAATGGCGGGCCCCGCGCGCCTATCCCGATCATGAGGTGCCAAAGAACATCCCCGCACCCGACACGGCAAGCGAGCTTGCCGACCTGACTGTCGCTGACGGCTTCCAGGTTAACCTGTTCGCCGCCAACCCGATGATCGCCAACCCGATCAACCTCAACTGGGACACACGCGGCCGCGCATGGGTATCGACATCGACAACCTACCCGCACATCAAGCCCGGCCACGTCCCCAATGACCGCATCGTGATCCTCGAGGACACCGACCAGGACGGGGTTGCCGACAAGCACACCGTGTTTGCCGAGGGCCTCACCGTGCCGCACTCCGTCATGCCCGTAGAGGGCGGCGCCTTCGTCTGCAGCACGACGGAGTTTCTCTTTCTTGAGGACAAGGACGGGGATGACCGGTCGGAATCGCGCCGGGTTATCTACTCGGGCTTCGGCAACGCCGACGTGCACCACATGATCCACGGCCTGCGCTGGGCCCCATGGGGAGACCTGTACTTCACCCAGTCCATCTACATTAACACCTTCGTGGAAACCGCACACGGACCACGGCGGATGAACGGCAGCGGTATCTGGCGCTTCCGTCCCGACAATGAGCAACTCGACGCCTACGCCGTCGGTATGGTCAACCCCTGGGGATTTGCCTTCGACTACTGGGGACAGTCCTTCGGTACGGACGGTGCCGGCGGCTCCGGCCCGCATTATGTCTTCCCCGGTTCCGCGTTCCGCTCCGCGGTCGGCGTGCACCGCGTCTTCAACGGCCTAATCCCCGGCAAGCCCAAGAACACCGCTGCCGAGTTCATCTCCGGCGGGCACATGCCGAAACGCTGGCAGGGAAGCCTGGTGGCCAATGATTTCCGCGCCAACCGCACCGTGCGCTACGAACTGGAGGAGAGCGGCAGCGGCTACACCGCCAAGGAGGTCGAGACCGTGCTGCATTCCAAGCACCGCTCATTCCGCCCGGTGGACCTGAAGATGGGCCCGGAAGGCGCCCTCTACGTCGTCGACTGGTATAACCCCATCATCGACCACGGCGAGGTCGACTTCCATCACCCTTCACGGGACAAGGCCCACGGGCGCATCTGGCGGGTCACCGCAAAGGCAAGGCCGCTTCTGAAGCGGGACAAGATTGCCGGTGCCCGGGCCGAGGACCTGCTGGACTTCCTCAAGTCCCCCGCGGAATACACACGCGAGCAGGCCCGCCGGGAACTGGCCACCCACTCCCCGGAAAAGCTGGTGCCCCTTCTCAAGGAGTGGCTCAACAAGCTTGATAAAGAGGATCCCGCCTATGAGCACCACCGCCTTGAGGCACTCTGGCTGATTGTCTCCCTTCGTGCAGCCGAGCCGGCACTCGCCGGGGAGCTGCTGCGCTCCTCCCTGCCCCAGGTGCGGGCCGCCGCGGTCAGGGCAGTGGCCAACTGGAGCCCGCGTGCCGGTCCGATCGACAAGATCAACCTGTTTGCAAATGCTATTGAGGATCCCCACCCTCGCGTCAGGCTGGAAGCCATCAATGCCCTGCGGGAACTTGGCACCAACGAGGCCGCCAGCGTTGCCCTGCGTGCCCTGGCCGGCAAAACCGACAACAATATTTCCTACTCGCTGGAATTAACGGTAAGGGCCCTGCGCGACAAGTGGCTGCCGGCGATGCAGTCCGGTAAGCCTGTCTTTGATGGCGACCCCTCACGACTGGCATACGCCCTGAAGGAGGTTGGCGACGCCCGCGCCATTGCCGCACTGGTCAAGGTCATCCAGGAAGGTGGCATTGCCGAGGCCGACATGCCGCAGGCCGTCACCAATGTGGCCGCCCTCGGGGCAAGTGCCGAGATCGACGCAATGCTGGAAATGGCACAAAAAAGCCCGGGCCTGCTTGCCGCGATCGCAAGCGGGGCCGCGACCAATCCCAAGCGCCCCGGGCAGCCGGCCACCGCGGCCACCTTCCTGGACAGCAAGGACAACGCAACACGCAATGCCGCCGCCTCCCTGTGCGGGATCTGGAAAGTTGCTGCCGCCCGGGAAAAACTGATCGCCCTCGCTGGAACACAAAACATTGCCAGCCCTGAGGCCTCGGCCCTGTGCACGGCCCTGGCACAACTCGGTGCTGCAAATGAACTGGAGAAACTTGCCACCGGCGGACAATCGGTCATCCTGCGCAGTGCCGCCATTGCCGCATGGGCCAGCTCCGATGCAAAGCAGGCGGCAAGCCTCGCCGTAAAACTGCTTGGTGATATCAATGGAAATGAGCTCGATGATGCCAGGAACCTTTTTGCGGCCTTTATCGCCCGCAGCGAGGGAGCTGACGCCCTGGCTGGAAAACTCGGTCCTGCCAAGCTGAGCAAACCGGTTGCCATTGAAGGGCTCAGGCTGGCCCGTGCCTCCGGCCGCGAGCTGCCCGGGCTCATTGCTGCACTGAACGCTGCAGCCGATATCAAGCCACTGGCCCAGAACCTCACACCCGAACAACGCTCCGCCCTGCTTGCCGAGGCGGCCAAGTCGGGCAACGCCGAACGCGGACGCGAGATTTACCACCGCAAGGCCATGCTCTGCACGACATGCCACGTGATCAACAACGAGGGCGGAAAACTCGGTCCCGACCTCTCAACCGTCGGCAGCTACATGACACCCGAGTCACTGCTTGAGTCGCTCATCAATCCGAGCAGTGCGATCAAGCAGGGCTATGAAACAGCCATGATCACCACCAGGGACAACCAGGTAATGACCGGCCTGGTGGAGCGCAAGACCGGCACAGCCCTCCTGCTGCGTGACCCCACCGGGAACATTGTCTCCATTCCAAACAGCAATATAGCCAAGACCGACACCAGCCCTGTCTCACTGATGCCTCCGGGACTGACCATCTCCCTGCGCCGCGACGAGATGGTCGACCTGATGCGCTACCTCACCTCACTCGGGAAAAACCGCCCCTGAAGAAACAACGGTGATCAAAGCGGCGCACTGCGCCCGCTCTTCTTGAATTGCTCAAGCTTACCTTTGAGCTCCCGGACAATTTCCGGGTTCTTGAAGTAGAGATTGTTGGTCTCACCGGGGTCACTCTCCAGGTTATAGAGTTGCCCCGGGGCATCGGGAGCCTTCTCGGGCAGCGCATACTGCTTCATTCCCCAAGTACCCGGACGCCCATAGTTATTACCTCCCGATCCCTTGTGATCAAGATACTTCCAGGGACCGCGCCGGATAGCAAGGGCCAGGCTGATGGTCTGGTGCAGGGTGTATTTTCGGATCGGCTTTTCCTTATCCTCCCCCAGCAGGGCCGGCAGCATATTGACACTGTCCTCGGCATCCTTTGCCGGAATTTTCGCCCCGGTCAGGGCGGCAAATGTAGCCATCATGTCGGTCAGGCAGAGAACCTGGTCACTCCTTGAGTTGGCCTTGATTCGGCCGGGCCAGCGGGCAATGAACGGCACACGGTGCCCCCCCTCCCACTGGTCACGCTTAACACCGCGCCATGGCCGTGCCCCGTCGTGCTTGTGATCACGGCGCATGGCGAGGATTGTCGGCACCTCCGGGCCGTTGTCACTGGTAAAAATCACCAGTGTGTTATCTGCAAACTTGTGCCTGTCCAGCGCCTTGAGAAGTTCACCCACCACGTGATCCAGCTGAAAGATAAAGTCCCCGTGCGGCCCGGCCTTGGTCTTGCCCTTGAAGGCATCGGCAGGAAAGGATGGCAGGTGAACAGCCTGCGTGGAATGAAACAGGAAGAAGGGTTTCTTTTCCTTTTTCCGTGCGTGCTCATCAAGGAAGGCCAGGCTCTTGTCCAGGAACTGCAGGTCGATCTCCTCCATGGAATATCCCGGGGCAATCATGCCCGGCCTGTTGTCGCGCGAGTAGGCATGTTTTGGCAGCGGACCACGGTCAATGATCCCGGTGGGCGGCACGGGAATGCGATCCCCGTCAATGAAGGCATACAGCCAGTCTGTTGTCGGGCAGCAGACACTGCCGAAGAAATGGTCAAAGCCGCGGTGAATCGGGGCATCCGGCATGGCCCTCGAATAGTCAATGCGCCTGACTGCTTCAAGGCCGTTCTTGTTGATTGGCTTACCATCCTTATCAAAGAAGGTCATGCCCACGTGCCACTTGCCGAAGAGCGCCGTCTCATATCCCCTTTCCTGCAGCATTCCCCCGAGGGTAAGGCGCCCCTCCTCAATCATGCACGGCCCCCCGGCCCCGGTGAAAACCCCGCGCATCCCGGTGCGAAACGCCATGCGCCCGGTAAGTATCGAGTAGCGCGTCGGCGTGCAAACCGTCGAGGGACTGTGCGCGTCGGCAAAGAGCATCCCCTGGGAGGCCATCCGGTCAAGGTGGGGAGTCGGAACCTTGGACTCGGGGTTGTAGCACCCCACATCGCCGTAACCCAGATCATCGGCAAGGATAAAGAGGATGTTGGGCATCTCACCCTGCCCGCGCAGCGAAAGGCAGGGCACAAAGAGCAGCAACAGTAGGGAAATGAACTTCTTCATGGACATCGTGATGATTCATTAAGGCCTGCACTCAGTCCATTTGGCAATTATATTCCCTTGCAGGTATATTCCTTTATGAGTATATATGACGCATGAATTCCGAGGACCTTTGCCAGGTATACCGATGCCTGTGTGATCTCACCCGCCTGAGGATCCTCAACCTGCTCGGCGAGGATGCGCTCTGTGTCTGCCATATCCAGCAGGTATTGGGAGAATCCCAGGTCAAGATTTCCAAGCACCTGGCCTACCTGAAAAGCCATCACCTGGTGGAAAGTGAGCGGCGCGCCAACTGGATGATCTACCGCATCTGCAATACCGCCAACCCTATCCTTGAGGAAAATCTCAAGTGCCTGCAGGACCTCAGCAGCGAGGACCCGGTATTCATGGCAGACCTTAAGCGCCTGCGAGCCACCGACACCTCTGCAGCCTGTTGCCCAACCGCCAGCTGACTTTTGTTTATCATGCCAAAACCAAGCGTCCTTATCCTATGCACCGGAAACTCCTGTCGAAGCCACATGGCTGAAGGCATCCTGCGCCATGCCGCCGGCGACCTGCTCGAGGTACACAGCGCGGGATCGGATCCAGCAGGATACGTTCACTCGAAAGCTATTGCTGCCCTGGATGAGATCAACATTGATATCTCAGGCCATGCCTCAAAGCATATGGACACCTTCCTTGATGGAGAAATCACGACAGTGATCACTGTCTGTGGTAATGCTGACCAGGCATGCCCCGCCTTCCCGGGGCAGGTAAACCGCTACCACTGGGGCTTTGATGACCCTGCGCATGCAGAGGGAAGTGAGGAGGAAATCATGGAGGAATTCCGGAGCGTGCGTGATTCCATCAGGCTTGTCTTTGAGGCCTATGCCTCCGGTATCAGGGAAAACGCTTCAGGAGAGACACAATGATTCCAAGATGGTTTGCCAGTGAAGTGCTGGGCACCTTTGTCATGGTGCTCTTTGGACTTGGGGTCGTTGCCACTGCCATCGCCCTCAATGCCCCGGTCGGCATGTTCCAGATTGCCGCCGTCTGGGGACTGGGCCTCTCATGTGCCATTTTTATTGCTGCCGAGCACAGTGGAGCGCATTTGAACCCGGCAATCACTATTGCCTTCGCCGTCTTCCGGGATTTCCCGGCAAGGAGAATTCCCGGTTACATCCTTGCCCAGCTCACCGGTGCTTTTCTCGGCGCCTGTGCGGTTTTCCTGCTCTTTAACAGCTCAATCACTGCCTTTGAGGAGACCAACCATATTACCCGCGGGATGCCGGGAAGCGAGGCGAGTGCCATGATTTTCGGTGAATATTTCCCCGACCCTGGCGGTCAGCCCCTCAAGGAATCCGACCTTGAGAGAATCTCCCACCTGAATGCCTTCTTTGCCGAGTTCATGGGCACCCTGATGCTTGCTCTGGTTGTATTCGGGTTCACTGCGCGTAACAACAAGTCCGGACCGGGCCCGATGACACCTATTGCCATAGGCATTGGCCTGACCACCATCATCAGCGTCTTTGCCCCCATCACCCAGGCGGGACTGAATCCTGCTCGCGATCTGGCACCGCGTATTTTCTCCTCAATTGCAGGCTGGGGAGATGTGCCCTTCACGGTAAACGGCCACGGTTGGTTCACCGTCTATATCATTGCCCCGTGCCTGGGAGCCCTGTGCGGCGCATTCCTTGCCAATCAGTTGTTTTCAAGCAGGACAGATTGATGCTAGGCTGTATGCCGATGCGTCATTTATTTCTCTCACTTCTCGTTACCGTTGTTGCCTCAAGCCTCAGTGTTGCGGCAACCAAGCCCAACATTGTCCTGATCATCTCTGATGACCAGTCCTGGACCGACTATTCCTTCATGGGGCACCCGGACATCAAGACCCCGCATATCGACAAGTTGGCCGGCCAGAGTGCACTCTTCAGGCGCGGCTATGTTCCCACCGCCCTTTGCCGCCCCTCGCTTGCCACCCTGCTTACCGGCCACTACGCCTCCACCCATGGGGTCACAGGCAATGATCCATCGCCCAAGTATGCCCAGCGCAACTCCAAGCTCTATAACGAACGCAGGGCCCAGCTCATCACCTACATTGAGAAGTTTCAAACCGTGCCGGCACTCCTGGGTGAACAGGGCTACCTAAGTCACCAGAGCGGCAAGTTCTGGGAAGGCAGCTATCAACACGGCGGCTTCACCCACGGGA
Organism: uncultured Verrucomicrobiota bacterium; assembly: GCA_902589825.1. Classification (GTDB taxonomy): domain Bacteria; phylum Verrucomicrobiota; class Verrucomicrobiia; order Verrucomicrobiales; family DEV007; genus CACIUL01. Next base: position 18,597 of record CACIUL010000039.1, on the reverse strand, counting down.
TGACCCGCGGTTTCCCGGAAAGGGGCGGGCGACACGGGGATGACGGCCTGAATATCGGCCGCCAGGGCATGAAGGAAATCAGTGACTTTATCGGGATTGCCGATAAGCAGCAAAAGCCCTTCTTCCTATGGTATGCACCCTTCCTGCCCCACACACCGCACAACCCGCCTCAGAGATTGTTGAAAAAATACCAGGCCGAGGGACGTCCTCTGCCAATCGCCAAGTATTATGCCATGTGTGACTGGTTTGATGAAACCTGCGGAGAGCTCATGGGCATTCTTGATAAGTCCGGGAAACGCAAGGACACGCTGGTAATTTATGTCACGGACAATGGCTGGATCCAGAACCCGAATGGCAATGGATATTCCCGCGACCCGTCCCGCTCCAAGCAAACTCCCTATGAGGGAGGAATACGCACACCGATCATGTATTCCTGGCCGGGGAAAATCCCGCCCGGCGAACGCAGTGAGCTTACCAGCAGCATTGACATTGTCCCCACGATCCTCGCCGCTGCCGGGGCAAAGATGCCCAAGGACTTACCAGGCCTAAACCTCATGGAAAACCTGACGGGTAACAAGGCCATCACACGCAAGGCGATTTTCGGCGAGAGCTTTGCCCACGACATTGCCGACCTGAAAAAACCCGAGGCATCCTTGCTCTTTCGCTGGGTAATTGAGGGGAACTGGAAACTTCTGCTCACTTACGACGGCGAAGTGAACCGCTACAAGAGCACCCACCCGCGTACTGAAAAGCGACCGCAACTCTTCAACCTCAAGGAAGATCCCCACGAGAAAGTCAACCAAGCCGCCCAGCACGGGGACGTGGTTGCAAGGCTGGCAAAGCAAATCGACGGGTGGTATCCGGTGAAGGAGCGCAAAGTGCTCAAGACGTTCAAGTAAAACCTCTCAGCTGCCGGGTTCTTCCGGCTGATTGATTCCTGCAAAAACCTTGTGGGAAAAATATCGCTCCATGCGGTCAGGGAAAACCGTGACGATCGCCTTTTCGCCACCGAGTTTCTCAGCAACCTGCAAGGAAGCCGCCAGGTTCAGTCCCGAGCTGGGCCCAACCGGAAAACCCATTGACCAAAGCTTTCTGGTCAACTCCAGACACTCATCATCACTCACCTCAAGCTCAATGATGGCATCTGTCTTCCATTGGCGGTAAATCTCGGAAATCCCCTCAACCACACCGGGTACATCAGAACTGAACTTCAAGCTGCAACATTCAATATTGGAACCAAACATCTCTCCCTGCCGGGGAATCGCGGCAAAGGCATCCACGTTACAGCCGGCCCCTGAAAAAGCTTCATGCAGCCCACGCAGGGTGCCCCCTGTTCCCACGCCACTGATCACCGCATCAACCGCCCCGCCGGGAATCTGTGAGAGAATTTCAGGACCGGTGTAAATACGGTGCGCCTCGGTATTGTCGGGATTGGAAAACTGCTGTCCCGGGAACCAGCCATGCTCCCCGGCAGCATCATGAGCTGCCTGCAGGACCCGGGACATACCACCTCCTACCCGGTGGACCTCACCACCATAAGCGCGGATAATCATCTCACGCTCGCTGGTTGCCGCATCCGGAATAAAGGCGATGAACTCCAATCCCATCTGCGCACAGGCAAGGGCAAAGGCGATGCTGGTCGAGCCACTTGAAGCCTCAACCACTGTGTCTCCAGGCCCGATATCGCCACGCCTCCAGGCTTTCTCCAGGATATGGCGGGCAATGCGATCCTTGGTGGATCCGCTCGGGTTGAGAAACTCAAGCTTACACCAAATGGCAGGACTCGAAGGATCAATGCGCACCTCAACCAGCGGAGTCGGAGCCATCCGGTGCAGGAAACGGGTTTTTTCAGGAAGGTTAGGGTTCATGCGCAAGGGGATGAATGACAATGGTAAGAAAAAAGAACCTGATATTACTTCCTGTCGAGCTTCTCCAGTTGGACTGATTCCCTGACCGCCCTATCAAAGGCCTCCTTAAACCCCCTGTCCGGGTCAAGCCCCTTTTGCCGCTGGCCAAGGTAAGGTCTCGGTCTCGGGGCAAAACGCCCGCCAACCCAGCGCATGTTGCTGAGGATTGGAACCTTTCCCTGCCAGTGCCCCTTAACCTTCCCGGGCAGCTCCTTATTACCGGGAGTAAGAATCAGGCCCGTGACATAATTATAATTGGCAAGGGTCAGCCCGTCACTGCTGACAAAGGATTCCGGGGCAATTCGGATACCATGCGAACCGGCCTTCGGCAGGTCAACCAGTGCCACATAACGATTGGTTTTACGGCCGGTGTAGCCTCGCCACTGGTCGGTTTCCATCACCACCGCCAGCGTGTTACCCGACCCGTTAGTCTCGATCTGAAAGGCAAGTTGCGCACCCCGCGGACCAAAAAAGGCCGGATCGTTCAGCTTGTGTGTCTTGAAGGAAAAATGGTGGGGATTATCGGGGGAAACCCGTGACCAATCCTGCCACCCGCGACCAAAGTCATCGATCATGCGCTGACGTTCACCACTTGACTTCACTCCAACATCTCTGAGTTGCTGTGGAGTTGCCTGCCATTGCTCACTGCTGACGGTCAGCAGTGAGGTCTCCCGGTAACCCCGTGGCAGCCGGAGTGGTTCTTCCGTGTCATAGGTCAGGTTGGCAAACACAAAAAGTGGTTCATCCGAATCAAATACCGGGCAGGCGGCCATGTATTTTTCACCATCCCGGACAACCCCGGCCGAGCGCCAGAATCGCACCCTGGGATCTCGTTCATACCCATAGTAAACAGTAACCTCCTTCAGTTCATGCCGGCATTGCGGGTCTGGAAGCACGCTGAAAATGGGAATTCCATCCGCTGTTTTCAAATCCAGCCTGCTCGCGGGAACACGCGGAAAACGGAAGCTTCCCTTGAGATGAGAATCAAACCAGCGCACGCGTGCCGCGTAACAATCCGCGGTAAATCGATGGTTCATGTGCGGGGTAAAGCAAAGGGCACCATTGGGATTGGGAAGGGTGCGAAAAGCACGCAACACCTTCTCCATTGGGGAATTGAAATCATTGGTGGCTCCAAGGAAAAGTAACGGGCAATGAATCAGCGGCCAGTAACCGGATGCACCAAGCGTGGCCTTGTAATATTCAAGGTCCTTCTGCATGTGCCTGGACGAGGCGGGAATGCCGCGAATGTCCTCATAGAGGTAACCACTGCCCCCCACCGACGGGCATGCTGCCCTTACGCGCGGATCAATAGCGGTGAGCACGGTCAGGCGGCCACCCATGCTGTGCCCACTCACGCCGATCCGGTCAGCACGAACATGTCCCTCCCTTTCAAGAAGCGTAATGGCCCTGCGCGCAGCCGCGCAATAAAGCAGCCAACTGCTGTTCCACGGGTGCGCCTCCTTGTATAAGGTAGCTTCTCCAGGCGTGACACTGTTGTGGTGTTTGGGCAGCTCGAATCCGGCGGCAATGCCCGCCCAGTCAGTAACTGGATCCTCCACTGAATCGGTAACCGGATACTCGCCCCAGTTTACGGCAATGGATGCATACCCCTGTGATGCCCAGTAACGAACCTGGTCACTGCGGGCACGCTGCCCGCCACCATGCAAATGAATGACAGCCGGCAATTTATCACCGGATTCCGGAAAGGCATAAAAGGCTGCCACGCGCATTTTCTTTCCTTCAAATGTGCCAACCAGGTAGCGCAGATAACGCAATACGATACCATCATCCCTTGATTCACGGATCACCTCGGTTTCAAGCGGCTCAGCACGCGCGTCAAAAAGCGCCCAGGTTTGCTCCACATTACGAGGTGGTTGGTCATTACCAGGCTCAACAGCACCCGGCATAGGCACCTTTCTGGACCAGATGCGATCCCATTGATGACTTTCCCAGTTGTCCCTGGTGGCAATGGAACGAACCACAAATTCGTCATCATTCTCCCCTTCCCGGTCTATCAATTCTGCATAAAGAAAACCGTGCCTTAACCCAACACCACGACTGGGATCTCGACGGTCTGTCTTTGCAGCACCCGAGTCATCCGGGTTAAAGAGATCAACACTTGCGAAACCTTCCGCCAACGCGCCGGCGAACTTCTTACCATCCCACTGCAGCCTGCTTGGTGGCGATCCATGTGTGTGGCCATGCAGCAGGGCAATGACGTTATGGGTGCTGACAATGTCCCAGAGGGAAGCCAGGTCTTCAGGCGGCCAGTCATATCCCGGACCGTTGGGGTGCAGGTGAAAGGACAGGATCACCGGCCTGCCTGAATCCCCCACATGCCTCTTGAGATCCTCACGCAAAAAACTCAAACTGCCCCGAGGCGCATAATGATGATCCTTGCGCCGCTCTTCCCCTGAGCCCACAAACATGCCGAGATTGACAAGGTGCAACGGTCCCCAGTCCCAGCTGTAATGCAGGCCGTTTTTGGAAACATGCACCACTTGCGGCCTTGTCTTGTTCCGCTCAATGATGTCATCAACAATAAAGGTATCCCCCTGGGGCCCGTCATGGTTTCCATGCAGCTCATAGACAGGAAAGGGCAAGCCACCATCTTTGCCGTTGAGCCCGTAATCCTCCTTGAAACGCTGCCATTCAAAACGCTGCATGGCAGGATAAAATCCCCCATTCTTGTCAGCGCTGTCGATCAAATCCCCGGTAACGATCATGCCGAGAATGTTTTTACTGACGGCTCCCCCGCCGAGCTTCTCCGGAATTGCTCTCCCGGGGAAGTCTTTCACGAGGGCAATAAACCGGGAATTGGCCTCTTCAGAGTAAATATCGAGCTCTTGCGGGTCCTTTTCCTTTTTCGCAACATATTGAGGATCACCGGAGATAAGGAACGCATAGCGTTTTTCAGCACCAGCAGGAGTGCCGTAAATGAATCCAAGGAGCACAAAAACAAGGAATGGCCGATGATGCATTTGATATCTTGGGAAGATGTTCTCAGATTCAAGGAAAGTATAGCGAGGGATTGCTTCCCAAAAAACAGATAGATAAACTAAATGTGAAAAAACCTCTCTTATTATTATGAATACGCTCTCTTCCCGCCGACGATTCCTTGCCACCTCTACAACTGTAGCTACCGGCATCACCATGCCACAACTGCTGCTCGGACAGAAATCGCGGAAATCACTTGTTATCGGCGAAGGTGAACACCGGTATGAGGTAGAGCATAACTGGGCACAACTGCCCGACAAGTTCACCTGGCAGACCACCCATAACGTGGCCGTGGACGCCGAGGGACTGCTTTACGTGATTCATGAGGGGCATGCCAACAAGAAAGACCACCCCTCCATCTTTGTCTTCGACCAGAAAGGAAAGTTCATTCGGTCCTTTGGCAGCCGCTTCCAGGGTGGCGGCCATGGAATCGAGGTGCGCACTGAGGGAAATGAACAGTTCCTGTATGTCTGCTCATACCAACAGGTAAAATCCTTCGCCAAGCTGACCTTGAAAGGCGAAACCGTGTGGGAAAAGTATGCACCGATGGAAAGTGGCGTTTATCGCAAAGATGAGGACAAGGTGCGCATTAAGCGCTGGGGACGTGATGCCTTTATGCCAACCAACTTCGCATTCCTGAATGACGGGGGGTTCCTGCTTGCCGACGGCTACGGATCATTCTGCATTCACCGTTATGACAAGGATGCCAACTGGCTCTCCAAGTTTGGAGGACCGGGGGCAGGCAAGGGCAAGTTTAACACCCCGCACGGCATCTGGATTGACCGCCGCCCCGGGCGCAAGGAACACATCGTGGTCTGTGACCGGGCCCACCACTCCCTGCAGTATTTCACCATGGACGGCAAGTATGTTGAAACACTGAAGGGCTATGGACTGCCCGCCAATTTGGACTCATGGAAGAACCTGCTGTTGGTTCCCGAGTTGCATGCGCGCTTGACCTTGCTGGGTGATGACAACAAGGTCGTTGCCCGCCTCGGTGATAATGTCGAGGGTGTGGTGAAAAAGAAAACCGTCAACCGTGGCAACGCAAAAACGTGGGTGCCGGGCAAGTTCGTCCACCCCCATGACGCCTGCTTCGACAACGACGGCAACATCTTTGTCGCAGAATGGGTCTCCACAGGCCGCGTTACGCGCCTTCGCAGGCTGGGGTAAATACAAGGCATCCCCCACACCCCACGGCATGAAATACCTGAAAGTATTCATCCTGCTCTCATTGCTTTTCATGCCACCGTCTGTGGCACGTGAAGCCAAGGAACGCGATAAGGACGTCAATTATGACGAGGAGAAAATTCCCAGTTACGACTTGCCGCCATTGCTGGTCGCATCAGACGGGACCCCGGTTACCTCACCTGCCCAGTGGCACAATGTCCGCAGGCCACAGATCCTTGCGCTGTTCAGCAACCTGGTCTATGGCCGCGTTCCCAATGCCGTGGAGCCGATCCGCACGGAATTCAAGGTGGTCAAGGCGGACGCCCGATTCATGGGTGGCAGGGCAACCCGCAAGGATATCGATATCAAGCTGAGCAACAAGCGCGGCTCGGTAACCATGCGCTTTCTGGTCTTTGTCCCCAACGGCATCGCCGGCCCTGTACCGGCTTTCCTCAAGCACAGTTTCAACAACACGCGCTCCGATGACTTCAAGGCCTCCATCCTGAGGCCAGGAAAACTCAGGAACGGCTGGCCCCTGAAGGATTTCCTGGACCGCGGCTACGGGTTCTGTGCCGTTTTCCATGAGGATCTCGTCAGGCACAACGAGGTCGAGTTTTTGAGGGGAATCCATCGCTTGTTCTACCCTGACGGGCAGAGTTTTCCAAAGGCACGCGAATGGGGTGTGCTCTCAGCCTGTGCCTGGGGGGCGATGCGGGCCATGGACTACCTGGAAACCGATGATGACATCGACCACACACGCATTGCCATCATGGGACACTCAAAGATGGGCAAGGCCACACTCTGGACCGCCGCCCAGGATGAACGCTTCGCGCTTGCAATCTCCGCCCAGTCCGGGTGTGCCGGAGCCGCCCTGTGGCGGCGCAAATCCGGTGAGACATTAAAGAAGATGGTCACCCGCTTCCCATACTGGCTGTGCCGTAATGCATGGAAATTCATCGAACAGGAGGACGACCTGCCAGTGGACCAGCATATGCTGTTGGCCTGTATCGCCCCGCGGCCTGTGTATATCCACAGTGGAGTTGACGACACGTGGGCAGACGGGCGCGGTGAATACCTCTCCGCCTTCCACGCCAGTGAAGTTTACCGGCTGCTTGGCAAGAAAGGGCTTGAATCAGAGGATTCACCGCCGGTGGGGCAGGCAATTATCGAAAGTGAGGTCGGTTACCATATTCGTGAGGGCGGTCATTCCATTAACGGATTCGACTGGCAACGCTTCATGGAATTTGCCGATTACCACCTAAAGCCGGGAAAAAACTGACCTTGAAGAAAGCGATTCCTTTATATCCAGACAACCGAACATGACCATCAACTACAGAAATCTAGCTGGTTTATCACTGCTACTTGCAACCGGCAACCTGACTCTCGCAAAGCAGCCGAACATTCTCTTCATCATGTCTGATGACCACACCTCCCAGGCAATTGGCGCCTATGGAAGCAGACTGGCAAAACTCAACCCGACACCGACCATCGACCGGCTGGCAAAAGAGGGGATGCTCTTTGAAAATGCGTTTTGTTCCAATGCCATCTGTGCGCCCAGCCGGGCCACTATCCTGACCGGCCAATATGCCCATACCTGCGGGGTACACGACCTGCGCGGCAGCATCGAGGCCGGCCGGCAACACCTCGCCAGGGAAATGAAAAAAGCAGGTTACCAGACAGCCATGATCGGTAAGTGGCACCTGAAAAAGGAACCTGCTGATTTTGACTACTACTGTGTGCTGCCCGGTCAGGGTAAGTATCACGACCCGGAGTTTCGCATCCGGGGTGAAAAGAAATGGCCGAAAAACCTGATTAAGTTTGAGGGCATGCATTCTTCCGATGCCATCACCGACCAGACACTTAAATGGTTGGAGGAACAACGCGATCCATCAAAACCCTTCTTCCTGATGCATCATTACAAGGCTCCCCATGATTACTTTGAGCATGCCCACCGCTACAATGCTTACCTTGCCGACATTTCAATACCACAACCCGTGAACCTGCGTGAATCACATCCCGCACGTTTTGGCTCTATTGCCACCCGCGGTTACCAGGATGAGCTCATTCCCCACATCGGGACATCGATTGGCAATCGCAACCCGCGCCGCTCCTACGCAAAGGATCTTCCCCAGAAATTTCCACAGGATTACCCGGCGGATTATAATCCTTCCAAGCTTAATGACAAGGAGGTCCAGGATATGGCCTACAATGTCTACCTGCGTAAGTATCTGCGTTGCGTCAAGGGAATCGACGACAACCTGAAACGCCTCTTTGCCTACATGAGCAACCAGAAGCTCATGGACAATACTGTCATTATCTATACCGGAGACCAGGGATTCATGCTGGGTGAACATGATTACCAGGACAAGCGCTGGATGTATGAGGAATCAATGCGCATGCCCTTCCTGATCCGCTACCCGGCAACCATTAAGGCTGGCAGCAGGACCGATGCCGTGGTCGGCAATGTTGATTTTGCACCCACGATGCTGGATTTCGCCGGGGTCAACAAACCCGGTTACATGCAGGGCAGAAGCTTTAAGGAAATATGCGAAAGCGGCAAGGAACCCATCAACTGGCCAAACGAGGCTTATTACCGCTACTGGATGCACATGGCACACCACGATAACCCGGGTCATGTCGGGATCCGTACCAAGGAATACAAGCTCATTTATTATTACGGGGCTGATTACCAGGGAACAAACCAGACACCGCCGGCCTGGGAGCTTTATGACATGAAAAAGGATCCACTGGAGTCCACCAACCTATATGATGACCCGGAATATGCAGCTACAGTCACCGAGCTGAAAAAACGTCTCGCGGCGCTGCGCAAGCGCATCGGCGATGATGGCCGGGATTTCCCGAAAACAGAAAAGATACTGCAGGAGTTCTGGGATTACGATGGCGGAGACCGTGAAAAAGCCCGTCAAATTTCCCGGGAATTCCTCCAGCGGCGCATCAAGGAGTTGGAGTCCGCCCAGCAAAAAAAGAAGTAGCCGCATTCACCACGGCAACGATCGACTACCATTCCATGGCCAGGCGGTAAAAGGCAGCAGGGAAATTACCGGCTCCAGGATCGGTAATGCTGACCAGGCTGCCGGTTCCGGGAATTTCCCCGCCGATTGGCTTCCATTCCCGTAAGTCAAGGCTGCGCTCCACACGGTAGCTAACCCAGCCAAGGGAATCAAAACGGATAAGGGCATCAGAATCTGCAATGCGAACCTCAAGTATGGAGGCAACGGGCGGCCGTTGCACCTCCCGGGCAGCCATCATGCCGACAAGTTCATGAATGGGGCCGGTAGGATGAAGGTCATCCCAGAATACATACTCATCAGGATTGGAAACAACACTTCCACCAAAGATGCCGCCAAGCAGCCCCGGTGTATAGGCCTGGTCCCTGACATTGGTAAAACCAAACACCCCGGGATTCTCAAGCAGTTCAGCCATGAAACCGGCTACATCGACCTCAATGATCCTCGTGACAGGGTGACGCTGCCTCAAGGTTGCAATCAGGGCGGCAAGACGGGCATTATAATCGATAACAAGTTCATTTTGTTGCCGCCGCCTGGAGTTATTGCCATTGTGCTGGGGAATTTCTCCGAGCAGGGGAAGGTTGGGTACAACAATCTGTGGAGCGCCAAGTGAAATGACTTCCTCTAGGTGATCCTCAAGGTTGGAAATGGTCGAGTTAATGACCCGCTGGGCATTGCCGGAGGAAGTTCCGTTCAGGTCATTGCCGCCAATCCAAAGGGTACAGATGGATTGCCGGCCAAAGGACCTTCCGTCAGCCTTGAAGGCGTCAATTTGACCACCTATGCCAGGGATCAAAAAACTCTCAAACATACTGTCTCCATTCCCTGTCTGGGCCCCACCATAGGCATAATTTGTGGCCCTCGAGGACCCGGAAAGGGAATACGAGGGCTCGGTTACACCCAACTCAAGGGCCAGGGTCCTGATCCAGGGTGCTCCATTGGAAAAGACGCGTGAGTCATAATAATCATCGGATGGAACAAGACCAAAGCTGGTTTCATCAACATTACCCATGTCGGAAAGACTGTCACCAAACACGATGATCTCATTGATACCTCCACTGGCCCGGGTTGAAAAAAGCAACCATAGCAGGATCAAAAAATAAAGGCGAGGCATACCCATAATATGAACAACCTCCATGCCCATGCAACCATGGCAGGGTGAAACATCGAGCATATACATGGCACTTAAGGATTTCTTTTTCTTACAGGATTGAAAAACAGGTGATCCCCTTAGACCTTGATGTATCTTTGAATGCTATAATGAAACCTTTCCCGCTGCTTTTCGCGCTCCTGCTCATCACGCATGACTCACCGGGAGCGGATGACAGGGTAAAGGAATCGACAGCCGGGTTCAAAAAGTGGGACACGAACGGCGATGGCTTTCTTGTCAGAGAAGAGGTGCCGGAAGGGCCAAGGAGCATCTTCGAGCGTGTTGACCGCGACAAGAACGGAAAAGTCAGCCTGGAAGAGCACCTGCTTGCCACCACAGGAAAGGCCCCGGGGAATCAGAAAGCCAATGTAAAGAATACAGAAAGCAATATAAGGCGGCACGTCATTAACCAGGAATGGGCACAGGAACCCGAGGGAATTGAGCGCGAATATTTTGTCAGCATACCTGGGAAAGGGAAAAAAAATCTGCCCGTCGTGTTCCTTTTCCATGGTAATGGAGGTCAGGCCAAAAACCTTATCAAGGGCTGGTCACGCCGTCTTAAGGACCACATGGTTGTTGCCCCCCAGGGTTATCGCCGAAGCTGGAATATTTCCGATGAGGCTTCCAGGGCACCGGATACCCTTTATTTCAGGGAAATTATCAGGGACCTCGCTGGCCGTTATCCCCGGGCCCGGCTTTCCGGTATTTCCATGATTGGTTTCTCCAATGGTGCCGGTTACATCTTCAGGCTGCTTATAGAGATTGATGACCCGGAGCTGATCAGTAATGCGGTTCCGGTTGTTTCCTCAATGGTCACGGAGCAATACCATAACGACACTTTCTGGCAACGCTCCAATGATGAAAGTGCCGATTATGATACAAAGGTCAGCCCGGTAACCAACAGCAACATCCTGACCATACACGGGACCCGTGATCGAATCGTGCCATACAGGGGCGGCAAGCGCGGGCGTAACGCCTTGCACCTCTCAGCCCAGGACACCGCCTTTTACTGGGCACAACAGAAGGGTTTCAAGGGACGAAAAATCGCTGATGAAGACGGCCGGGAGATAAGCAAAGATATCATCTCCTTCGCCTACGGGACGCAAAACGTGACTCACCTGAAGGTGGTGGGCGCAGGGCACGACCTGGGAGAAAAAGGCAGGAAAGTTGACGAGATGATACTCGACTTCATCCGCGAGGGAAAGATCAAGAAAGCATACTAGCTGAATTTGGTTGAGCTTAATCCTTCCCTCCTGCAACCGGAACCTCAAGGTGTGTCTCCAGGTCAAGGATTCTATCGCCACCTGCAAACTTCACCTCCAGACGGGGTAGCATGCGCAGCGGCCTGGCTCCGGCATCCTGTTGCATGGCAAACTTAAGCTTTGCCTCTTCCCCGGGCTTAAGGCTGACCTCTGTCATGACGGGCTGCAATTTCAGAGTTGAACCCTTTGGCATTTTCCATTGCAGCCTCCCCTCTATCTCAAAATCAAAGAAGTTGCGCAAATGAAGGGTCAGGTTTTTCCCATCAAGAGCCAAACGATCATCAAAAAATTCCTCAAAGGCCAGGCTTCGCCAGAATTGCTGGTGTGCCTCAGTGGTCACATCATCAGCCAGGATACCGTCGATGAGCAGGTTCGCCAACCGGGGCCCCTTGTCGGTCATGGTAACCCAGGTTGCATGGTCAAATTCACCGAACGAGGTGCCTCGCAGCTTGCTCCCTCCCCCGGTGGTCCCCAGCATGTAATAAGCCTGCTCATTACGGATATATTTCCCGTAGTGGTGAATGTGACCTGCAAAAACCGTGTATTTACGGTCCTTGAGGGCCTGTTCTACCTTCGGCCACCCGGTGTCGGATTTGCGCAGGGTTTTTTTGCCATTCCGCCTGATCTCGATTCCCTCCTCCATTAACCACAGTGGCTGATGAATAAAAACAAGGGTCCATCGAACCTTGTGGTGCTTTTTTAACTCATTCACAGCCCAGCCTATTTGCTTCTTTCCCAATGAGGGAGGTCTCCAGCCAGGCCCCTCCTGGGTATTCAGGCACAGGAAAAGGACATCCTTGTAGACGAAGGAATAATACCTGACCCCATACAGCCTGTCCCAGACCCGGTCACCCGCCTCGTTGCTCACGTCGTGATTGCCAGGCAAATAAAAGAAAGGCATCTCAAAACCCTTGATGAACCCGTTAAACTCCTGCCACTGCTTGAGCAATATCGACTCATTGGTTTGCTTGGCACCACCGGTAATGAGGTCCCCCACGCTCATCACGAACTCGGGCTGTAACTCATTAAGTTTTTTAACAGCTTTCGGGAAAACACCACGGCGGACACCGCCAGTTCGATCAGAGACAATGGCAAACTGGAAATGTTCGGGATTATTGAGGAATTTCGTGTGTGTCCAAGGTTTTTGAGTGGTCTTGACCGAATGGGTGAAACCTGGCTTTGCCGGCTCCTCCGCATCAACCTGCCAGTCACCAAGAACAATCGGCAACGCCAGAAGGATGATTGTAAGTAACTTCGTCATCTTCACATGGCACAAGAAACCGGACAGTTTCATTAAAACGGGCGACAGGTTATGGCTGGATTGGACTGTCACTTCTGGGCTTAATAGGCCTTGATCCAGTCTACCTTCAAATTGAAAGGTCCATCCTTTTTGTCATAGATCATAAAACCAAGGCTCATAATCTCGGACTCCTTCAACCTGTTGAGCAACCTGGGCAAACGTCTTCCTCTCCAAGTCGGCTCAAGGCTTTCAAAGGGAATCTTCACTGTCTGCCATTCGGGGGAATTCTTCTTGGTCTTGAAATCAGCACGGTGTGCCACCGACCTGTTCCCCATTCTGACATCAAACTTGTATGTTCTTCCGTCCCCCTTGAAACGGATGATTACACCTTTCTTTCCCTCAAATCCCAGTTTTCCCGACCTGGTTCGGATTGAGGAAAATCCTCCACCATCAGTATTGGTGGACCCGGAAAAAATTAATTTCCCCTCTTTAACCGCAAAGCCACCCTTGGACTTCCCTCCCATGACATTGTCATTGACCGTCATCCACCGGCTGGCAGCGTCCGCACTCTGGAAGTCATGGACAATTTTCCCTACTTGAGGTTCGCCGCCGTTTGCAGGATCGACCGTCTCCTCATTACGCGCCAAGGCAAATGACAACCCGATCAGGGATAAGCTGATGATATGATACGTTTTCATGATTCGTTTCTCTTGTGGCCAAACATCCAGTCATAGAACTCTTTACTCCCAAAGGCAATACGCCCGGCACCATGGCCTTCATCAGGATAAATCTTGATTTTCGCCTGCTTGCCGCCGGCTTTTTTTATGGCGGCAATCATCCGCTGGGATCGTTCCGCAGGCACTACCCGGTCCTTGTCCCCGGCAAAGGCCATTACGGGAACCTTGGCCAGATTGACAGCCCATTTTTCCAGATGTGGAGTTACATCTTTGGGTCCACCTGGACCAATACCACCGGAAACCGGCGCAATGGCTGCAAAGTGCTCGGGATTATGGCCACCCCATATCCATGACCCATACCCCCCCATGCTGTTGCCGGTAAGGTAAATTCTCTTTTCATCAACCTTGAGAGTGGACTTCAGGTGTTCGAGCAGAATGTTCAGGTCCTGAGGCACCCAACCACCTTTTTCCCGTGCCCTTTTCTGTGCCTGTGGTGCAACCACAAAACACGGCCCTTTCCTGTGTTTCTCAAGCCCCCTCCAGACCTGCCCCGCCTGGCCACGCAACTTCTGTATCTCGTTGCCAACACCCCCGCCGCCATGGAGGTAAATTAACAGGGGTATTTTGTGCTTTGGCAGATTCCTTGGTGAGAAAAGCAGATACTCAGGATTGAGTGAAGGGGCTTTTTCAGCAAGCGCTTTGCTGAGCTTGGCAACACGTGGGCCCTGAACCTGGGCAAAAACTGATCCTGAAAGGAAAAGCAGGGCAACTGTCATCAAGAGGAAATTTTTCATGCAAGCAACCCTAAGCACCCCGGGGCAGCGATGCAAATACCGAAGAATGAATACCAACCTCTGCTAACAAGAAAAGTCAACGCAGGCCATTACCCTGAATTCATGGAGTATCCGACTCGAGACGGATACGGACAAATACCCGGTCACTGCCGGCCTGGGGGGTAACCTTGTAGGAAACCTCCTCAATACGATTGCCAACGGCAAGGGGAGTGCCGGGGAGAATGGAACGATCATCTGCCAATACCCAGTTCCGAAGGTCTGAAGACAATTCAATCAGGTAGCGGATACCATCAACGGTGTAGACACCGCTATCCTCGCTCCCGCCAGCAATTCGCCGATAGATGATATGCAACTCACCGTCTTCCAGGAATGTCCGGAGCGGATCCGGATCACCTGGATTGTTAGGATTGGTACCGAAACCCTGCTCAGCAAAGTTGTTGAGCAGGTCAAGATCGCCGTTTCCGGAAGAATCCTGGGTCGTGATGGCCCCAAAGTTTGCCACCTCCCAGGCATCGTGAAGGCCGTCAGCATCGACATCAACCGGGGCGAGGGAAAATTCAGCAAGTGTGCCGGCATGATCGGAGGGCCAGCGGTCCTGGGCAATCGTGGTAAAGACCCTGCAATCCACCACGGAAAGCGGTGCTCCCTTGAAATGCACCATGTCGATGCGGTCCTGCACGTCAGCGGGATCAATCGGGGTCCATGTGTCCCCTGGCTGGATGACCGGATCGGGATGAATCACACGGTAGGCATCAATCATCCCGGCATTTTCAGTAGCCCGGGTAACAGGCCAGTCGACAACGAGTCCGAAATGCTGTCCGGCCGCGGCCGGGGCCGGCGTCCAGTCCAGGTGGGACGGGCAGTTAAAATCACCCAGGAGGAAAACCGGGACGGTATCAGCCGCGGCAAGCTGGGAAGCAGCTCGGGACAGGACGTTTCTTACTTGGGAAAGCCGCCCTGAGTTTGATTCCGCGGCGAGGCCTGCGGTAATCCTGGCAGCGTCGCTGCCATTGGTATCGCGGATGTCGTAGGGACCATATGGATAGGCACTTAGGTGGCAACTCCAGAAGTGAACCTCGCGCAGTGGCGAATCCGAGATACGCACCGTGGATCCGGCCGTGGCGCCGGCAGTAAATGTGGCAGTAATCGGATATCTACTGAGCACCGCGTTGTCACCCCCGAGTTCATAAGCGTGCCAGCCAAGGTCGTTGGCCCATTCTCCCGCACGTCCCCTGTTCTCACAGACGGCAACAATGTCAGCGTCTGAAATGAGTATGGAATCGAGGCCCTTGTTATAGCCATCGCTCACATTGTCGGTGCCAACCCAGATATTGAAAGCCAGTACCTTTAATCGCGGCAGGTGTATTGCCCCGGGGGCAAATACCTCGATGGCGAGTGTGGCGGCAGCAGTCTCCGGGGAAAAATCTGAAACCTTGATGGTGAAGACATTCAAGCCGATATCCCCGGTTGCAGGTGCTCCGGACAGGGTGCCGTCGGGAGAGACAGTGAGCCATTCTGGGCCTTCCAGCTTGGAAAAAGTCAAGCTAGTACCGATGGCGGAGCGTGCGTAAGCACCGAGTTTCCCGACGTAGGGCTCTCCGGCAATGCCATGAATCCTGCGAATTGAATCAACCACGAAGGCCGGTCCCTCGCTCCCGGTTCCCACGGTGAATCGAATCGGACCCTGCGCAACGGTGTAACCGTCGTCGAGAAGAAGAAGTGCGAAATAATCGCCATCCGGGAACGGAGCGAAGCTCATCGATCCGCTCGGAAATGATCCTCCTCCAACCTGGCTGCCATTAAGATAATTCCATCTGGTGGAGGAAACTGATCCTGGTGTCTCCCCCAGCTTGTAGATGGCAATCCAGTCATTAGTCCCCCCGGCAGCATCTTCCCAACTCACGACCACATTCTCCCCGGTTGAATAGCTGGTCTTGTCCAGAGAGAAAGTCGCGCTGTTTCCCGTATCCCTGAATACCTTGACCAGACGCGTATCGACACCACCATTTAGGTTCAGCGTGTATTCGGCGTTGCCGGCAGGGTTGACATCGATGTCAGTCAATCCCTTGACATCAATCGGCGGGTTGATGCCGTCTTCCAGTGTCAGGCTCTGTATCGGAATGTTCCCGCCTGCATCATCCAGTGACCATGAGAGAGTAATGGGGTCATCGCCTATAAACTGGGAGCTGGAGTTGAAGGAAACAATGGAGGCAATGACATTTTGAATTGAGAAGTCCACCCCCTCGGCGGCCGGCGTATAGCCGTCATTGAGCAGGTACCAGGCAGTCCAGTCACCAAGTCCGGGCAGATCACCGGGAGTAAACGTGACCGAGCCATCCTCTACCCCGACAGTGGCGCTCTGTGTGCCATTCACGTACAGCCATGCACTGGATCCCTGACTTGGAATCACTCCGCGCGGATAAATTCCAACCCAGTCCGTGGCATTTCCAGGCGCGCCTGTCCAGGAGGCAACAACGTTCTCCTCGGACTCGTAATTGGTCTTGTCGAGAGAGAACGAGACTTGGCCGGCGGGGACAATATCAAAGTCCACACCCTCGGTAGCCGGCGTATACCCATCATTGAGCAAATACCAGGCAGTCCAGGAACCCGCTCCCGGCAGGGAGGAGGGCACAAAGGTGACGGAACCTTCCTCAGCCCCAACAGAGGCGCTCGTAGTCCCGCTCACATAAAGCCATGCACTGGAACCTGAGCTTGGGGTGACACCGCGGGGGTAGACACCAATCCAATCAGCGGCATTGCCTGGCCCGTTCGCCCAAACGGCAACAACATCCTCGCCGGCCCCATAGCTCGCCTTGTCGAGGGAGAAGGTCATCTGGGCGGCAGCAAAGTTCGCCAACAGGAGAAAAGCGGCCGCCGAAGCTCCATTGAGCAGGGGTTTCATGATCATGATCTATAGCATATACTCCACTAAATTAGCGTATCATCCACTAACAAAGAAGACCTAAAACCTGTTCTCCGATACCCTGAAGAAAAGTCGCCGCGCATCGGGCACCGGGTTGGAAAAGGTCAGGGTCGTGGTGTCACCACCGGACACCACGCTGTCATCAACATCCGAATTGAAATTAAACTTGCCGTTATCAGAATAAAACACGGTATAGACCCTGTTGGGGCTTGATGTCCATGTCATGGTTACCTGCTTATTAACCTGGTCATAACTGATATCGGTGACCTTGAAGCGGTTTTTTCCGGCCTGTGAAACCTTGAATCGAATAGGCCCCTGCTCAATGGCGTAGCCGTCGTTGAGAAGAAGGACCACAAAATAGTCACCTTCAGGAAATGGAGGGAAAATCATCGAGCCGCTTGGGAAAAAGCCACCACCAACCTGGGTGCCATCAAGGTAATTCCAGCTGGTGGATGGAACCGTCCCCGGCGTATCACCCTCCCGGTAGATGCCAATCCAGTCATAGCTCCCCCCGGTTGCATTTGCCCACCTCACAACCACCTCCTCCTCCGGCGTATAGATGCTCCGGTCGAGGGAAAAGGCATCACTGCTCCCCCTATCCTTGAATACGGTTATCAGGCGGGTGTCGGCACCGCCATTGAGAATGAGCGTGTAGTCGGTATTGACGGCGGGATTAACATCGATACTGGTCAGGGCAGTGACATCAATCGGCGGGTTGATGCCGTCTTCCAGTGTCAGGCTGTCGATCATCGCATTCCCGCCTGCATCATCCAGTAACCACGAGAGGGTAATGGGGTCGTTGTCGATGAACTGGGAGCTGGAACTAAAGGACACGATGGCGGCAGCCTCGTTGATGATCGTGAAATCCACGCCCTCGGCAGCTGGCGTGTAGCCGTCTTCAAGCAGATACCAGGCAGTCCAGTCGCCAGCCCCCGGCAGGGAAAAGGGAGTAAAGGTAACCGAACCGTCCACCACACCCTCGGTAGCGGTTGTGGTACCATTCACGTAAAGCCAGCCACTGGATCCTGTGCTTGGCGTCACGCCGCGTGGATAGATACCAATCCAGTCATTGGCATTGCCCGGCCCAGCCGTCCAGGAGGCGATAATGTCCTCGCCGGACCCGTAGCTGGCCTTGTCGAGAGAAAACGAGTCAAGCCCAACGTCAATATTGATGTCAAAGTCCACGCCCTCAGCCGCCGGCGTGTAGCCTTCATCGACCAAGTACCAGGCGGTCCAGGCACCCGGCCCTGGCAGGAAAGCGGGAGTAAAAGTGACGGAGCCGTCCACCACCCCGACGGTGGCACTCTGGGTGCCATTGACGTAGAGATAGGCACTTGAACCCGGGATCGGAGTAATACCTCGGGGATAGATGCCAATCCAGTCATTGGCATTGCCCAGCCCGTTCGTCCACGAGGCGACAATGTTCTCGCTGATCCCGTAGCTGGCCTTAT
>CACIUL010000038.1 GCA_902589825.1 uncultured Verrucomicrobiota bacterium | reverse complement strand
GAGGTCGATAACCCTGTATTCCTCATCGCTTGGAGCATTTCCATTGTAGAAAACCAGCACGAAACCGTCCAGCGGCGTGTTGCCTGCACCGCCATCGAAGAGTTCGACGAATTCACTGCCCTCGCCGTCAGTTCCCTCAGGGTCATAATCAACCTCATTAATATATACGGTGGCTGCCGCATCTCCGTTATCCGTGACTTCAAGAGTGGTTGTGCCATCAATGTAGCCCGGGGCGCTTGCCGTGAAGGTAACCGTCTGTGCTCCATCCTGTGCGGTGTCATCCTGAATATCGATAGTGATCGAGATCTCGTCCTCATTGGCGGCAAAATTAGCATTTGCGCTCACAGTGGCCTCGCTGGTGTCACTGCTGCTCAGGCTTACCGTAAGTGCCGAGCTGATGTCTCCGGACCGGGTGATGCTCAATTCAACGGCACCGATTCCCGCGTCTTCACTGATTGTCCCGGGAATCACCGATAGCTGAAGCCCCGGAGCCTGGCAGAATGGCTCGCCGGTGGTGGTTTTACCGGGGGAGAATGGGGCACCAAGGACATTGTGTACCGTGAATGTATTATTGGCGTTAAGATCGGGATCAAGGGTCAGGGACCCGTCTGATGTGCTGGTTTCTCCCCAGTTGGCACCGGCCACTTCCAGACCGTTCAGGTCTCTGATGGAAACAAGGTCCCCGCTATTGTTGAGAGCGAGCCCGAATTCATTGGCACCGTTGGCATTCTGGATCAAAGCTCCACCAAAGGGCTCGGATCGTCCTTCAGTTGCTCCCGAGCCAAAGACGACAACAGCGCAACCGGGTTGTAATACGGTTCCTGTGGGAAAAGTGTGACGCACGGTGGCAAAATCCGAGAGGGTGTAGCCTGAGATGTCAAGGGTCTGGTCGGAGTCGTTAACCAGCTCCACAAATTCATCGGATCCATCAGAAGTTCCAGTGTTGCCGTCACCGTTGGCGTCTGTGTTCAGCCCGACTGCGGGGTAGACTTCATTAAGGCGCAGTCCGGATCCTTCAGGTGATCCGGTTTCGTCGTCTGTTACGGTGATTGCAATGCTAGCGGGAAAGAAACGATTGACTGGGTCGCTGATGTCCAGAGTAATCACCTGGTCAAAATCGCGCCAACTGTCATCAATTGCATTGAGGGTGACATCGACACTGAGTTCGCCATCCGGAACAATCACTTGTGGAACCTCAAGTTCTGAAGTGTCTACACTGGCTGAGTTATTGCTTAGCTCAACATTGATCTCGGTGTCACCATCTGCTGGAGAGTCCAGAGAGATAGTCAGGGTTGTGCTGCCTCCATTTTCAGAGATGGACTGCTGGCCAAGAAATGCGGAGATTTCTTCCGCAGGATTATTTTTCACCCCGGGAGTTGGGGTGTCATAAATTTGCCACGCACCAAGGTCAAGGCCGCCTATGCCGTCGGTAATTCGGCCTGCTGAATCGGTATCCTTGTCACCAAGTGCGGCTTCGTCCAGCGAGGCGCCAGTTAGGCCGAATTCGGTGATGAGCGTGGTTGCCCTGTCACCTCCTGTTTTGTAAACAACGGCATCCAGAAGGTTTGCCAGATTTTCATCTGCCTGGGTTTTTGGTGAGGATGTTGAGATATCAGAGGCGCTTGTGTTGGCGTATAAACCGACACCGTCTTCACCGTTCTGCAATGCGGTATTGTAAATGATCCCTGTGTTTGAGGCTACACGATCATCAATGCCGGGAACATCAGCATTGGCGGCAAGGAAGAAGCCGCTTGCGTCAGTGGAAAGCCCATCTAAGTCGATGACTGCATAGGCTCCGTGGGAACCGCCATCAGCCCCGTTAAACAATACCAGGACGTGGTTATCCAGTGACGTGTTGCCTCTACCCCCATCATACAGCTCGATAAATTCCATCGTGTCAAAACCGGTGGTGTCTGCATCAATTTCATTGATGACGAGTTGCTGTGCATGTGCACAAAGTAAGGAGAAGAGAACGGTAATGGGTACAAGCAGGTGACGGATCATGGCAAGGACGGGTTAAAGCGGGGTGGTTTTACAATAAAGGTAATTATATCAGGTTTCTCGCGAAAAATGGCGTCAAAATCGCGACAAATGATTAAATAATAAAAGAAATTCACGGCATACCGTAAAATCTTGCAGCTCTCACAAGATATTCTGGGTTACTGGTCCCTGCGGAGTTGTTCTGCCTTTGCAATAATGAATTCCCGGAATTCGGTGCTTAGGTCTTCACGTTCGAGACCAAAGACCACGTTGGTCTTCAAAAAATCCAGCTTATTGCCGATATCATAGCGGGTGCCATGAAAATTCAACGCATACATCTCATGATCCCTCAGCATGCGTGCCATGGCATCGGTGAGCTGTATTTCACCATTTTTTCCCGGTGGGGTGGTATCGATATAGTCGAAAATTTCCGCGGTGAAAATGTAGCGCCCGGCAATGGCCAGGTTTGAAGGAGCTGTATCGGGATCCGGCTTTTCAATAAGGGTGTCGAGCTTGTAGAGATCCGGTTCAATAAGATCCCCGCCGATAATTCCATAAAGATGCACTTTGTCATGGGGCACTTCTTCAACGGCAACTATCGGGCCGTTCTGTTGTTCAAAAGCATCCAGTAATTGCCTGGTAATGGGGCGTTTGCTGTCATCAGAGCCCATCAATGTATCTCCCAGCATGAGCACGAAAGGTTCGTTGCCCACATGATAGCGGGCGTAGGAGACGGCATCACCAAGACCGTTTAATTCCTTCTGCCAGACAAAGTGCAGGTTCACAAGGTTTGAGATGCCGCGGATCTGTTCGAGTTCGTCAACCTTTGCCTTTTCCGAAAGCTCGGTCTCAAGTTCAACGTTTCTTGAAAAGTGTTCCTCGATGGCACGCTTGCTCTTGCCAATCACCATCAGGATGTCGGTGATTCCTGACCGGGCTGCCTCCTCCACCACATACTGGATGGTGGGGGTATCTACAATGGGCAGCATTTCTTTTGGCTGTGACTTGGTCGCAGGCAGGAAACGGGTGCCGAAACCCGCGGCAGGTATAACAGCTTTAGTGACTTTTGACATGGCTGGTTATCTGTCTTTTTTAACTTTGAGTGATGATGGGCTTAATGACATTCATTCCCAGCGGGGTCAGGCACTCAACGAGTTGTTCGTAGGTTTCTTCATCAGGATAAGTGCCCACGATGGCTCCTCCTGACCCTGTAAATTTTGCGGTAGCTCCAGTTGCACGGGCGGTTTCTACCATCCTGATATTTCCTTCGCTCATATTATAGACCTGTCGGCGCCGGTCAAAATTGGCATTGAGAAGGGGACCAATGTCCTGACCACGTTTCTCCTTGAGCAGGTCACGGGTCTGTTGTGCAAGTTCTGCCCAGAACTCCATTGCCTCGACGACTTCCCTGTCACCGCGATTGAAGCGTCCACGGATGTCATTATGGAATACCTCGGTATCTTCTGAAAGCTTGGTGGTATAGGCAATGTAGAGCGGAGGCAGGAGCTTGGGATCAAGTTCCTCATAGTAACCATGCCCCTGCCTTTCTATGAGTTTTTCGGTAAAGTCCATGTAGACGACACCTTCGTAGGTTTGGATCACCCGGTCCTGAAGCCCGGCTGGTATTTTGAGTTCATCATTTTCCACGGAGAGGATAATGGCCGGTCGAATAGGCTTCGGTATACTCACTTCATAAAATGTCATTAATGCCCTGAGGCACGCGGTGATAATGGCACTTGAGCCAGCCATGCCGACCTGGGGTGGGATATTGCTGCTGTAGCGCAGGGTGAAGTTACGCTTATCGAGTTTGATTTCGTGTTCCTGGCAGTAGTCGTGGAAGCGCTTAACGGTTGCCTTCAGCAGCCGGATGCCGCCGTAGTATCCAAACTGCCTGACATCGGCAGCAAGTTCCGCGATGTTGTTAAACACGGACTCGTCACGGCGGGCAGGAAGGATTTTCAGTTCAGGTGTTTCATAGAGGACCACCTCAGCCTCAAAATTGCGTACAATAAAGGAAATGGTCTTTCCAAAATAACCGTCAGAAGGGTTTCCGATCAGCCCGGCACGGGGGTGGGATTTGGAGTGGATTAACACGGAGTTGCGAATTTATTGCTGGGCAATATCGGGTAAGGGTGGAAGGAAACAAATAATTAATAAACAATGGTGCGATTCGCTTCCTTTGCGCTGTTTGACAAACAGTGCTTGAATCCAGTGAACATTCTTGCGTATGCAAGTTATTGGAAAGTGTTAATATGTTGGATGTGTGAATCCCGTGGAATAACAAGGTGAAAGCTGAAGTAGGCAATACGCAGGCAATCGGTCATTTCAGGACCTTGGCTGGACTCTTATGTATCCTTACCGGGGTATTGGCTACCGGAATGGGAATATTCCATTTCACGCTTGGGCAGGAAGGGTACTTGCTGCATGGGATGCGTTTTTACCGGGACTGGATGGGTGTCATGGCGTTCATTGTCGTGTCCGGGTTCTGTATGTGGTGGAGAATGGTCAGGTCAACCGGTAAGTCATTGTGGCCTGAGGGTTCTCGCCGCTACCTCTTTGCTTTTCTTGCTCCACTGGTTGCCGGAAGCATTGTGTCATATGAGCTCGCCTCCGGGTATGATGAGTTTGAACTTTGCGCGTTGTGCTGGGTAATGTGCTATGGAGCCGGGCTTGTCTCGGTTCGCCAGGTTGCCCCGGTTTCCCTGCCATTGCCTGGCGGGTGGAAGTTTTTGATTGCCGGTGCCCTGATTACATTTTTCTGGAGAAGCTATGGAGCGGCATTTGCTCCTCAGCTTGGGGTGGGGGAACCGGAGGCGGCGGCTGTAATCATGATCTTGTGCTTTGGGCTCTTCCACCTTGTTCAAGGTGCCATGTTCCTGCTGGGTAAAGGGAAATAAAGGGCAGGATACCCCTTGAGACTGGAATTTCGCGGAGTTACGGGCAATCCGTCAATTCCACGGCATTACGTGTTTGAATTGTTTGTCACAGTGATTGCAGTCAGGGCAGGAATCACTTAGTATTGCAATCATGCAATCTTTATCTATTGGCTTATTGCCGACCCTGCTGATCCTGCTAATCGCCTTTAACGGAGTTCTCAGGGCCCAGGATCAACCGTTAACCCCTTCAGAGACCAAATTGCTGCTGGATTCCATCAAGGACCTTAAAGGCAAGGTTAAGGATCAGCGTTACGGAATTCACGCATCGGCCATCAAGGCCTTTCGTGCTGCTGCCGCCTCGACAACTTCCGCTTATGATTTTTACCTGAAGTGTTACAAGGAGATGAACTTCACCCGCAAGGGTGCCCGGGAATCCGATTACCTTGAGTGGAAGAAGAAAAACCGGGATTACCTGCGATCAAGGGAGCACAGTGAGGCCCGCCGTATGCAGTTGCAATATCTGGTGTTGACCCTGCGTGCTGCACAATTCACGAAGAAGGAGCAATATTATTCCATTATACCCGAACTCACTACACTCATAGACAACGCTTTGTCGGCATACCCGCACCTTGGGTCATCACGCAAGATACTCCATTCTGATGCAGTGGGTTCCACGTTTGGCAGGGTTTATGACCTTCAATCAACCTTGAAGAGGAACAAGAACTGGGGGCGTTCACCCATGGATATTGATGGCATCTACGACAGGACGATCCTGCCCATGTATCGCTCAAATGAAAAGGTGGACGATTTGTCCGCGGCATGGGATAAACGGATTTCCCAGCGGATCCGGATGGTCGGCGCACTTGGCAGCAGTGAAAGTGAGTCCAAATTCACAAGGGATACCCTGCCCCGCTTGAATTGGGAAAAGAACATGGACTTGCTCCGTGGAGGCAAACGCCGTAAGGCGCTGACGGCAATGGTTTCACTGGTCCGGTCCAATCCTGAACATGAGAATATCGACCAGTGGCTTGACAAGCTGGAGGGATACCTCAGTGGAGAGGAGGATCCGGGCACTTTTGAAGACCTTGAGCCGGGCGATGAAGTGGCAGGCGAGGTGAACCTGCCGCAATCCAGCAGTATCAATTCCGAACCCAACGTTGGCGTGGGGAGGGTTCCCGGCAACAGGCGTGAGGCACGCGAAGCGATCGAGAATCTCGACATCAATAATTTGCGAAAGCTTTTCGGTCGCTAAAGGCTGCCTGCATTCAACTGGGCAGACAAGACGAGGCGGCAGATTCACCGCCTTGGGCAAGTGTTTTCTGCTTGGCTAAATGAATTGCGGAATTTCTTGCAGTTTGTTAAGATACATGAAATATTTTGTGAACTTAACAATTACACCACCGTATGAAAACTGTATTTACCCTTGCCGTTGCCACAGCGGTTTCTTTTTCCGCTATTTCCTGCAAGAGCAACAAGACAGCCAGCAATGGTTCATCTAATGGCGGCCAGTATGGCCAAGGCTATGAGGATCCCTATGCCGCTGCAGGTGAATATGACAACGTGTATGCCGCAGGGGGGGTGAACCGTTACGAGGCCGCTTCCGTTTACCATAATGATCCGGCTCCGCAAGGACAGGCATACGTTCCTCCTGCCAATGCCGGGACGGATACACACACTGTGCAGAAAGGGGATACCCTTTACAGCCTTTCCAGGCGCTACGGCACGACCGTCTCCGCCATAAGGCAAAGCAATGGCATCAGTGGTGACCTGATCCGTATTGGTGAGCGTCTCAGGATTCCCTGATTGATCCGGGCTTACAGCATTTTTTGACCCGTATCGGGCAGGCGTGCATCTCCATTTGGAGGTGCACGTTTTTTGTATTCCTGCGGCAATCACAGCAATACGACGCAGCCGGCTCTTAAAAGACTTCCTTCAGGAAAGCGATACTCTCCTTTGCGATTGTCTCAGGGTCGGGTGTGTAGTC
This sequence comes from uncultured Verrucomicrobiota bacterium, assembly GCA_902589825.1. Taxonomy (GTDB): domain Bacteria; phylum Verrucomicrobiota; class Verrucomicrobiia; order Verrucomicrobiales; family DEV007; genus CACIUL01. The sequence continues at coordinate 21,088 of CACIUL010000038.1, read as the reverse complement.
AAAGACCTCAACGGAAACAAACCCCTCGTAGCGGGCTTCACGTAATGCCTTCACGATTGGTGGGTAGGCAACGTCCCCGGTTCCGGGACCCCTCAGGTTTGGATCATTGGCATGGAAGTGTTCGAGGTATGGGGCGCTGGAGATAATCACCTCTTCGATGGGGGTTTCCTCATCGCTCATTGCCTTGACGTCAAGGTGCAGGCGGCAGGCGGGGTCATCGACAAGCTTGAGCAGCTCGATAGTCTGCTCTGCTGTATTCAGGAAGTTGGTTTCCTTTCTTGCCAGTGGTTCCATGGCAATGGTGACATTAAGTGGTCCGGCTACCCTTGATATTGCCCGGAGGGTGTCAGCAGCCCGGTTCAGGGCATCATCATAATTCCACCCTTCCTCAAGGTTGCGTTGTTGGGGGCTGCCCCAAACCATGACCGACCCTCCCATTGCCGCACAGATCCTGGCAAGGTGCTGGCCGAAGGCGACCGTGTCCTTTTGCAGAAGGGGATCCGTTGTCGTCAGGTTCAGCCAGGATGGCTTGACCAGTAACCAGTGCAGGCCGACCACTTCAAGGCCGGCTGAATGGGCTTGTGATCCAAAGGCTTGAGCTTCCTTTTCCGTTAAGTCGCGGGGGTCTTCCTTGAGGGTAAAAGGGGCAATCTCGATGCCATCATAGCCACAGCCGGCAATGTGGTCGCAGGTCTTGGCGAATTCCTGCTTGCCGTAGGTTTCATTGCAGAAAGCAAACTTCATGATGTTGTGAGATTTCTGCTGATGGGGTCAGGCTGTCAAGGTTATCCCCGATAAAATAAATAGAGAGGGCAAAGATATTTAACTTTGACTAACTACTTACATACCTTGATGTTCCTTGTAATTTCAGGTATTCGAGCATGCGTTCTTCAAAAGCAAGAAAAGAAGGTGAATCTATCATCGTGAAGGATTTCCGGCTTCCGTGGGCTTTAAGGATGACTTTTGCTGCAGGCATCCTGATTCCTGTCCTTATGATTGTTCATTCCAGTGATCATCAGCTCAAGGATATGAAGAGATCGCTGCAACAACAGGAGAATGCCCGTCTCAGTGTTGTTGAAGAAAGGGATTTGCTGGCGAGTGCTGTCGCGCGATCGGCGGCTCAAGCCAAGGAGCTGGCAGGGGACATGAAAGTGATGTCCGGTCGTAAACTCCTTGTCGAGCAGCAACTCGAGCAATCAGGAAAATGGCTGGATGATGAACGTCGAATACGCACCGGGCTTCAACACGAGCTTAACAAGCTTTCTGCTGAGCAAAATGCTTACCGGAAGCGTGAAGAGGAGTTGCATGACATTATTGAGCTGCTTGAGGGCGAGGTGGCCTCTGTTGAGGGACGACTGAACAAGCTTAAGGCTGAGCAAAATGAGGCACGGCTTGCTGCCAAGGAAGCGATTGAGGTGCAGGGGCAGGAAAGGGTGCCCCCGGGAAACAGGAGCCAGGGTTCTTCAGCTTCCGGCCAGGATGCCCAACTGATTGCCCTGCTCAATGAAATAGGGACCATGAACAGTGAGATCGAGAAAGTGCGGCAAGAGCGTGATAGGCTGAAGAAAGAGCTTGATCGCCTTACAGCTTCCGGTGGCGATGACGGCCGGATTGCACTCAGTCGATCCAAGAAGCGAGTCAGGCCGATCTTTGCGGGTTTCGGAAAGGATGACGACTAGCCGGACAGCCCGGTCCGGCGCTGCCATAAGACTTTGAATGCACTACCTGCGCCATGCGGGTTGGTCGCCGGGTCATCACCAGTGGCATTGACTTTTTGACTGCTAATGAATTCGAGTTGCCTCTGATACGCGATTTCCTTCAGGCCCAATGCTGCGGTCCGGGCCCGCAGGTCACTGAAATCGATATCTGCGGTAATGTCCTGGCAGCCGGGGCGGGCAAGGATTTCGCCCATCGACTCGAGCCTGTTCTGGGCAAAGTAGGCCCTCAGGGTTCCCCGGGGGCGCCGGTCATAGAGTTGCGGAAAGAGGTCGCCATAGTCGATTGTCAGCATTTCACCTATTTGCCATTGCCGTATCCATTTTCCGAGCCAGTCAATATAGCTGTCATGGCGCTCGACTATTTGACCGTTGACAAGGTTGTGCCCGGTTGCCAGTGAAGAGCTGGCGGGGAGGGGCACAGGTTTGCCGGTCCGCGTGACCCAGTGAACCCCGTCGTGGTCCAGGAGAAGTTGGCACCAGCATTGTTTGTCCTGGTCCCATTGCAACAATTCCGCAGGGAAAGCATCAATGAGCTCATTGGATATAATGATGGCTTCTCCTCCTGTCTCGGCCAGTGCCTGCTGCATGTCAGGATACCAGCGGCATCTGCGGTATTTGCCAAGCCTTGAGACCTGTTGCTTGGCCAGAGGTGCTGATATCTCAACAATGTGGTATCGAAGGCGCTGTCTTGCCAACAGCCCGATGTGTTTGAGTATTCCCTGTGCCAGTGAGCCATCGCCAGCCCCGATCTCGATGACAGTCCTCGGGAGTGAGGGGTTACTTCGCCAGAGCTTTTGCAACCATCCTGCTATTGCCCGTGACAGGGTAGGGCTAAGTGTGGCACTGGTTGAAAAATCCCCTCTTCTTCCAATGGTGGATATGTGTTGTGAATAGTAACCGGCATCCCGGTCAAACAGCGCCTGTTCCATGAATACGGAGAAAGGCAGTGGTGCCAGTTTGCGCAGTTTTTCGCCAAGGTGGGAAGTTTTTGTGTCCAAGGAGACAGGTAATTCAGGATAAGGATCCTTCGCGCGCCAGCTCTTCACAGCGCTTGATGTCGAGCTTTCCGGAAGCCAGCGCGGGAATCTCCCCGACATGTATGGTTTTCTTGGGAATCCACAAAGCAGCAACCCCGGCAGCCAGTAACTTCTGGCGCAGTTCAGCCAGGGCGGCATCATCCATTTCCAGTGTGGTGAGCAGTATCAGCACCTCGCCCTTGGCTTCATCAGGAAGCCCGACCACGGTGATTTTTTTCTCAGCGGCGGAATCCAGGCCTAGGGCCTTGTTGATGTGGGCCTCAACCGTCTCGTGAGGCACCATTTCCCCCCCGATCTTGGAGAACCTGGACAATCTGCCTTCAATATAAAGGAAGCCTTCACTGTCAAGACGGCCGATATCCCCGGTTCGCAACCAGCCGTCATAGAGCATTTCATCGGTTTTTTCCGGCAGGTTCAGGTAGCCGGAAAAGATGTTTGCCCCGCGCAACCAGATCATGCCGCTCTGATCGACCGGCAGTGGCTTGTCATCATCGGGATTGGTAATGCGAACGGCAATTCCAGGCAGGAGTTGTCCCACCGACCCCGCGCATTCACTTGCGATGAGGGGCAATCGGTCCTCGCTTGAAAGGTTCGGGATATTGGCGTTGGCGACCGGGGAGGTCTCAGTCAATCCATATCCCTCCATGACTTTCTTGCCGAACTTCTTCTCGAAGGCCTCTGCGAGCTTGCGAGGGAGTTTCTCGGCACCGGTAATGACATACTTGATTGTGGCAAGCTGCTCAGGCTCTACGCGGCGCATGTAGCCCCGGAGGAAAGTCGGGGTTGCCAGCAACATGGTGACTCCATGCTGATGAATGAGCTTGGCCAGCTTAGGGGGTTCCAGGGGACTCGGGAAAGTGACCAGGTCAATGCCTTCAAGCATTGGATACCACAGGGTGACAGTCGACCCAAAGCTGTGGAAAAGCGGCAGGCAACCCAGGATCTTGTCCTCATGGTCGAGTTCAAGCCGGCTGGCAAACTGGCTGACATTGGCAAGGATATTCCGGTGGCTTAGGATCACCCCCTTGGGAGCCCCGGAACTGCCGCTGGTGAAGAGTAATACCGCCTCGTCATCTCCCCCCTCATCTGGAACCTTGAGGATGGAGGCGAGTTTCTTCGCGGAAAAGAGCTTGAAGCGTATCAGCCAGAAAAGAAATTTTGGTTTCAGGGGAGGCAGCACTTCATCGAGAAGGATCATTTTCTCCTGCTCAAACCAGGGGAAGCTGCTGACCTTTTCAACGAACGCACTGGCGGAGATCAGGTGGTCGATTTCTGCCTGCTCGATGGATGAATTGATGGCATCGCTGCCGGCGGTAAAGTTGAGGTTTACCGGGACTTTACCTGCAAACAGGACGGCCAGGTTGGCAACCAGTCCGCCCTTGCCGGGTGGCAGGACAATGCCCACCCTTTTACGGGATGTTTTCTTTGAGATGAAGCGGCTCAGTGCCGCCGCCACTGCGAACATCTTGTCAAAGCGCAGTGAACTGGAGTCGTTGCCGTCATGAACCATGGTGTGCTTACCATGTTTCTTGAGTCCGCGGATAATTGAGCGGGTAAGGTTGTCCTTGAGTATAGAGTGGTTGCTGAATGCTCTTTCAGCGGCAATGAGAAGTTCCTCATGATATGCTGCCGGGGTTACGGATGCTCCCTCAAGGATTTTTCCATAGGCGAGTGAGGTGCCCCTGGAATGGTCAATGCGCACGTTTACCTCAGTCAGTTTCTCGATAAAGAGAGGAACCACGCTTACTTTTGTATCCAGTATGATTTCCTTCGTCTTGGTTGGAACCTGAAAATTGGCCCCCCGTTGGCAGGTGACCTTGCCCGGGACAAAAAGGATATTTTTTCCCCCGGCAAGCAGGGAAGCGATTTTCTCCCTCAAATCGGCACTGTTACCGTCCTGGAAGTTATAGGAGAGGCATTGTCCAAGGATGCTCTCCGGCAAGTCCTCCGGGTATGGATATTCAGCTGATGAGTCGATCAGGCCAATGATGGCAGAGTGGTGTCCTGATATTTCCCTGATGTCGGCTTCGGTCAGGGTACGGTTTGGGAGGATGAGAAATCCGCCTTCTGTTGCTCTATTGAACAGGCTTTGACCGGTTGTCCAGAACCTGCAGTCATCATCATGTTTTGCTGGTGGCATTCTCTAGAACCTCCTTTTTCTAAGTGTTTTAAGCTGATTGTTCTTATTTGCTCTTATTCGTTTACACATCAACACAAAAGCGATAAGACTAATGGACTTTGCTGATGACGCAATCCCGCATGGGAATAATGCATTCAGCCTAACAGTAATTCGTTATTTTCCAGAGGAAATATCCATGAACCAAGAAAATTCAGCCAGTGCAGATCCTGAGGATACAGGGGCGACTGGCATGACGCCCCGTGCATACTGGCGGAAGAACATTACCTGCGTTCTTGGCTTGCTGGCAATCTGGTTCGTGGTCTCCTACGGTTGTGCAATCCTTTTCGTTGAGGAACTCAACAGTATCACTTTCGGCGGATTTCAACTGGGTTTCTGGATGGCGCAGCAGGGTTCCATCTATGTATTCGTGGTACTGATATTCGTTTATGTCCGCCTGATGAACCGGCTCGACCGGGAATTCGCGGCAGGGAAGGGCAATCACCCGGAAACATCTGCCGGCGAAGGGGAGGAAATCTAATGGATGTACAGATCTGGACCTATGTCATTGTTGGCTTCACCTTTGCCCTTTACATAGGCATTGCGATCTGGAGCAAGGCTAAGTCGACCAAGGATTTCTATGTAGCCGGGGGCAATATCAGTCCGGTTGCCAACGGAATGGCTACAGCCGCCGACTGGATGAGTGCGGCCTCGTTTATTTCCATGGCCGGCCTCATTGCTTTTTCAGGATACGGAGGTTCCGTTTTCCTTATGGGATGGACCGGGGGGTATGTGCTGCTGGCATTCCTGGTTGCCCCCTACTTGCGTAAGTACGGTAAGTTCACTGTTCCGGAATTCATTGGTGAGCGATTCTATTCCAACACTGCGAGGGTGGTGGCGGTGTTGTGCTTGATCCTTGTTTCTGTCACCTACGTTATTGGCCAGATGAAGGGCGTCGGTGTTGCATTTTCACGGTTTCTTGAAACCGACTACAATACCGGGTTGTTCATTGGCATGGGTATTGTTTTTTTCTATGCCGTGCTTGGCGGAATGAAGGGCATTACCTATACACAAATTGCCCAGTATGTGGTTCTCATCTTTGCCTATACGGTTCCGGCTATTTTTATCTCAATTGAGTTGACCGGTAATCCCTTTCCCCAGCTTGGCCTGGGAGGGGAAGTCTCTGATGGCACACCCCTTCTGCAGAAACTGGATACGGTAATCACTGACCTGGGATTTGGTGAATACACCACCAGTGTGCTGGGCAGTAAATTGAATATGTTTGCCTATACCCTTTCCCTGATGATAGGCACTGCCGGGTTGCCCCATGTGATCATCCGTTTTTTCACGGTGAAGAAGGTAAGTGATGCACGGCTTTCTGCCGGGTGGGCACTGGTGTTTATCGCGATACTGTACACCACGGCTCCCGCGGTTGCCGCCATGGCCCGGCTCAATTTCACCAAGACCATCCAGACGGAAAAGGTCGGCGTGAAAGAGGGCAATGTGGAATACGAGAAGCGCCCTGAGTGGTTTAGGAACTGGGAGAAGACCGGCCTGCTTCAGTTTGAGGACTGGAACGGTGATGGAAGGATTCAATACTATAACGATATCAACGGCTTGGGGAACGCCCGGTTGGCATTAAAGAATGCCGAGGGAGAGACGGCGAAGAAAGAGGCGCAGACCCGACTGGATGAGGCTATTGCCAAACACAGTGAGACCCGGTTTGCACAACAGGGTTGGGAGGGCAACGAGATGGTAAAGGTGGATAAAGACATTATCGTCCTTGCCAACCCAGAGATCGCCAAGCTGCCGGGCTGGGTCATAGCCTTGGTTGTTGCCGGCGGTCTTGCGGCGGCACTTTCCACGGCTGCCGGCCTTTTGCTTGCCATTTCCTCATCCATTTCTCATGACTTGCTTAAAGGCATCATGCTTCCCGCCATTACCGAGAAGCAGGAATTAAGGGCGAGCCGTATCGCGATGATTGGAGCGATCCTGCTTGCCGGTTATTTTGGCATCAATCCTCCTGATTTTGCCGCAGGCACCGTTGCTATTGCCTTTGGGCTTGCCGCTTCATCGATCTTCCCTGTATTGATGCTGGGGATTTTTTCCAAGAGGATGAATCGTCAGGGAGCTATTGCCGGCATGGTTGCGGGTATAGGGGTTACGTTACTTTACGTATTCCAGCACAAGGGCATCATGTTTATCCCCGGCACTTCATTCCTGGGAGACATGGAAGAAAACTGGTTTTTCGGTATTACTCCCAACGCCTTTGGGGCGGTGGGAGCCATTGTCAATTTCGCGGTGGCGTTGATTGTTTCAAAAACCGGAGAGGATGCGCCCGCAGAGGTTCAGCAGATGGTTGAGGATATCCGCCTGCCACAGGTTGACGAGAGTTAACCCTGACGCTTGATCTCCTCGAAGTCACTGCGGGTGATCCGGAATCTGGCAGCACATCGTGGGCAATCAATGCTGACGGCATCCTGCTCTCCAAATATTTCCTCTGCGCTGACACTGCTGAGTTTTGGCAGGATGCGTTCGGGACTGCAGCCGCAATGGTAGCGGTATTTGCGGGTTTCCAGGAGACTGAGTTCCTCATTACTGTCCAGTTTACGGACGGTTTCATCATTCAGGGACTGGAGCCAATCCTCGTCACATTGGGGTTGCGCGCAAATCAGCACGAAGTCCTCTTCGGAGTGTGTAAAAAAACGGGCCAACCGCTGCTCACTCCTGGCATAATACCTTTCTGCGATGGTGAAGAGCGAATCATCCGGGTCAAATTCAATGACACTGCGCCGGGGTTCCTTAGGGAAATCATTGGTCTGGGCAATGAAGAGATTTTTTCCATCATCCTTGATGTCCTCGGTGAACACCCTGCCGACAACATTTTCCTCCTTGCTGTTTCCGGTGACAAAGAGGTTCAAAGGAAGTTGACCGAAGTGGATTGTCCAGGCGCTGACCTCATTCCATGGCCGGGATGCCAGATGCAAGGTGCAGGCGGCAATGGCATCCCTGAGCTTGGCGTCGTGCCCGGGTTCCATTTTAATCTCGTGCTGCATAAGGTGCAGGTAGTGATCCAGGTAGGCCGGACTAAAGTCAGCCCTTACCGCCAGTGCATTGCGATTGCGCACAAAGTAGCAACGCACCTCGATATCGCTGTCCTGATTTTCCTGTGGGTCTGGCATTTGGTGGCCTGTTGGCAGAATGGAGTGGTTTTTTCTGCTGAAGGGTGGGGGATATTTGATTTATTGCGCTAAGTTTAGCACAAGAGCACCCGTTTCCACACCTTAATGACAGGTATCAATCCAGAGTTTCTCCTTCACGCCTACCAGATGGGTATTTTTCCCATGGCAATGGAGGATGGAGAGATCGGGTGGTTTTCCCCGGACCCCAGGGGAATTATTCCCCTGGACTGTTTCCATGTGTCCAGAAGCCTGGAACGGGTAATCAGGTCCGGGCGCTTTGAAGTGCGCATAAACCATGCATTCGGGGAAATCCTTGATGGATGCGCGGATCGTGAGGAAACCTGGATTGATGAAACGGTGCGTGAAAGTTATATGCAGCTGCATGCACGGGGCAATGCACATTCAGTGGAGTGCTGGAGTCACGGGGAACTGGCTGGCGGGCTTTATGGTGTTGCCATTGGTGGTGCCTTCTTTGGTGAATCCATGTTTTCGCGGCAAACCGATGCATCAAAGGTGGCCCTGGCTTACCTGAGCAATTACCTGCTGCAGCGCGGGTTCAGCCTCCTTGATACCCAGTGGACCACACCTCACCTGAGACGGTTCGGGGCTATTGATATTCCCAAGGCGCAATACATGGAGGCATTGCGCAGGGCAATTGACTCAGATGTGAGTTTTGTTTGATGGTTGATCCAAGGTGCGGATTAGCTACTTGGAGCTGACTGAGAATTGTTCGCCTTTTTTCCTTTCCCAGGCACGGGTAATACTGGTGTACAGGCTGTCGATGTTGGAGCGCACATTGAACCGGTATTCCATGGTTCTGGCGTGCGTTGTCTGGGGATAGTTTTTCACCACCTGGTCCCAGACGTCACCTGCACCGACACGTTTGGTTGCCTCTTTGGCAGTTCCACGTACACGGTCAAGGACAACTTGCCCGACATTAAGCGGGGATTTGTCGGTAACCGGTTCTATATAATAAAAGCGTGCGATTGCAGAGCTGCTGTCTGCCACGGTTACTTCATAGACGCGCGCGGCCCCGTCGACAACATAGGTATGCTTTGCCACTGAGGATATGCGGTCCAGCGCGACCATATATTCCCCCCCTGGCAGTGAAGCTTTCCAGAACCGGGTCGGGATTGAGTCAGTGGAGGCTTCCCTTGAGTTGTCATTTCTTCCTGAACCTGTTGTCTGGGCCCCGGAAGAAATGTTCAGTATTGCGGTGAGAAGTGCGGCGAGCAGTATTTTTTTCATGTTGGTTTTCCTGTTAGAACCCTGATGCATTATCCGGGATGGTAGGGGCGTTGTCAAAAAGGCACTGTAAGCATCCTGTGTCTTCCTGGGGTGTAACCGGAAGGCAACTCGAGGGTTGGATGGTCAATCCCTTCAAGTTGCCATGACCAGGGTAGAATGTTGCCCTGTTTCCATTGGAAACGGAATGGTAGACCTGTGTAGGTGCGGACTTCCCTGAGGATAATGCCCGAAGATGGCCCGGTGCCTCCCTCAAAAGAGAGTATACCATTGATCTCGTATGCCTTGTTGTTTTTACTGATGGAAATGGTGCGCCAAGCGGCCCTCGGTGGTATGATGAACTGCCTGCTGAAATCCTGCATCAGCAATGAGAGTTCATTGCGCTGAAACTGCCATTTATCAGTATAGGTTTCTGCGACCATGGCGTGACATTCCTTCCAGTCTCTTTGGGTGAAATGCCCGAGAAACTCCTGCTGGGCAAGTTCCACCCCGGATTCACCGGACCAGCGTACAGCCTTGAAGATCATGACGACGGTTGATAATGCCATGGCAAGGCAAATCAGGTAGGTCCTGTTTTTTTTCACGGGGATATCAGTTGAGTGGTGCCGGGTTTTTGCTAAAGCATTATATTATGCCAGTGGATGATAGCTGCGCCGAGTCTCAATGCGTTCCTTCCGGGGGACAGTTCCGCTTAAACGTAGCATTGCTGCTGGAGAGGGATGATGGCAGGATTTTTGTTGCTGAACGGGTGGACAGGAACGGTGCCTGGCAGTTCCCGCAGGGAGGGGTCGATAAGGGTGAGAGCCTGGGCGATGCCCTGCAGCGTGAGGTGGAGGAGGAGATTGGGTTGGTTCCGGAGAGTTACCGGGTCATTGAAAAGAGGGGAGGGTATCGTTACACCTTCCCCAATGGACACCGGAAAAAAGATGACTTCAAGGGGCAGGAACAGACTTATTTCCGGTGCCTGCTCACAGGAGATGATTGTGCAATTGACTTGAATAGGTCAAAACCGGAATTCAGCCGGTATCAATGGATTGAGCCTGCCGATTTCGATATAGAGTGGCTTCCTGAATTCAAACGAGCGGTCTATACCAGCGTTTTTGAGGATTTCTATGGGATTGCCCTGTAGAGTTGCCGATAAATTGCCTTGCGAGGTGGCGCAGGTGAAAAGATATTGTTCCACTGCCTAATGCCCTCGAAAACGTTTCCGGGTTCCAAAATCACGCGCCGGGTAAAAAGAGCGTCGCGTGATGCAATTCGCGGATTTCGACGGTTCCTGACAGGCCGGCGCCTGGATCCAGCTCCCTACCGGGGAGAAATACGTGGTTATTCTGGAGTTAAGCTCAAGAACGACAGCAGGGCCGGGTTGAATGTTGCCCTTCTGGCAATGCCCCAGGGAATGGCGTATGCACTGGTTGCCGGACTTCCGATTCATTTCGGGATTACCTGCTCGGTGGTTGCCGCTCTGATTGCACCTCTCTTCGCCGGCTCAAGGCATCCCATCCTCGGGCCTACCAATGCCACTGCCTTCATGGTATTCAGTTATTTTGCCGTTTCACAGGATGGTACTAATTTGGCCATTATGCCCTTATTGGTGCTGATGGTCGGCATTATCCTGATCGCCGGGGCATTGCTGAAGCTTGCCGACATTATCCAGTATGTCAGCAGATCAGTGATTATTGGCTATATTGCAGGGGCGTCCCTGCTGATTATTGCCAACCAGATGCGTTACGTGCTTGGTGTCGGGCCTTCCGGAGGCAGTTCCTTCTTTACCATTGCCAGTGGGACACTGTTGCAGTTTGAGGATGTCAACTGGGCCACGCTGCTGCTTGGGACCGGGACATTGGCAGTGTATTTCTGTCTCATAAAATTCATGAAGGGGTGGCCGACATTTGCCCTGGCTCTGCTCCTGGCAACCTTGGTGGCTGCCTTGTGCAATCTGCGGGAAAATTTCTCCGTCGAGACATTTGAGACAGTGCAATTGGGATCTCTGCTTCCTGACTTGTCGATTTTTGCACAGCCAGGCCTCTTTGATGAGATTGCCCAGCTTTCAGGGCTCGCCCTTGGCCTTGCATTCCTTGCCTCCCTCGAGAATTCCGTGATGGCCAAGAACCTTGCCAGCCGGACCGGGGAAAGTCCTGACCTGAATCAGGATATGCTTGGCGCAGGAATGGCAAATGTCGGCTGTTCTATGCTCAGTGGCATGGTGGCTTCCGGCTCATTGACCCGTTCAGCGCTTAATTATTCAAGTGGAGCTGCAACCCGGCTGGCCAGTGTATTTTCCGCCCTGTTTTGTGTTGCCGGATTGTTGCTGCTTGCCCCGATGACCCGCTATATCCCACAGTGTGCTCTGGCTGCACTGGTTATTGCCGTGGCATTAACACTGATAAACTGGAGACAAATGCGGATCTGTTTCCGGGCAACACGATCGGATGCAGCTACGCTTGTAGTGACATTCCTTGCAGCCCTGGTTATGCCCCTGCATGTGGCTATCTTTATCGGCGCGGGGACTGCGGTTGCCCTGTTTCTTCGCAAGGCTGCCCGCCCTGAGCTTGTTGAATACAATCTGGGGAAAGGTGGTCAGCTTAATGAACGGCGTGCAGGTCAGGGGCGTGGAATTCCTTCAATATCGATCGTGCACGTTGAGGGTGAATTGTTTTTCGGGGCATCCGAGCTGTTCCGCAGCCAGATCCAGGCAACAGCCAGCGACCCCAACCTGAAGATCGTGATCCTGCGAATGAAGAATGCCCACCATCTTGATGCCACCAGTGTCATTGCACTTGAGGATCTCGTTTTGTTCCTTCGCCGCAATGGTCGCGAGCTGATTGTGAGCGGAGTGATGAAGGATGTTTACCGTGTGTTGAAAAATGCCGGGGCAGTGAAATTGATCGGCAAGGAAAACATCTTCCCCGGGTCCGTGGACAACCCCAATATTGCCACCCGCAATGCCCTGAAGAGGGCGCAGGAAATACTCGGCACGAGTGAGGCTGATGTCAGGATCTTCTCTTGATAGTTACCTACCTGGGGGATGACCATGCACTGATCCCAAAATCGTCCCTGAGCAGCAGCACATTCTCAAAGTGGGGGATTGGATCAAAATTCGCAGCTGTAATATCCCGCAGTTGGTTGGTCTGCGCGGTAAGGAGTGATTGCTGCACTTCACCGGACTCAAGGTTGATCATGCTTAGGCTTGCCCCGGAATTTCCATTATGGACGAATTTCATAACATGATCTTTTCCATTAAGGACAAAGATGCCCTGTTTGTCATGGGGCTGTGCTTCCTTTGCCGGTTGGCGGACAAATTGCTTTCTGGCAAGGTCAGCAATGACAAGCTTATGGCTGGCAAGGCAGAGGCGGTCACCCTTGATCAGGACCCGGTTCTGGTCAAAGGGGATGCCCTTGCCGATTTCAAAGCGATATGAGGGGTCATCAGTACGCAGAACGACAAGGGTATCATTCTTTTCCGGCGTACGGTCACGGGCAATCGCATATTTCCCGCTGACTGTGATGAACTCGTGGTGCATGGCCAGCGGCGTTGCCTGGTTACCGTCAAGGCGATAAGAATAAATGTCGCGTTTTCCGCTGCGGTTGCGTGACTCAAAGATCAGTGCATCATCAGTGAACCTTGCCCGGTCAATGAATACCCGCTTGATCATGGTGCCGGCGACGACAGGATCCCCCCAGTTCTCACCATCATCGCTCGTGTAAAGCTCGTATTGGCCAATCATGCCGTTGTTATTGACGATGACAGCCGGCAGGTAACGGAAGGACTGGAAGGTGGATTTTTTTCCAAGGTTGAACTGCAGCTCGTGTGGATGTTTCGGGATACCGTTGAGCCATTGGCTGTGCCACCAGCTGGTGCGGTTGCCGTCAATGGCACTCTCCGGCCTGGTGTCATAGGTGCTGTTGGGCTCAAAACTGTCAGCGAAGTGTACTTTCCATCCTTTGCGGTCAAGGTTGTTCCCGTCCTTGTCGGCAATTTGCAACTCGGCGACAGACGACCATTCCCTGCCGTTTACCTCAGAGAGCATTACCAGACGGAAAAACCTTGCTGTTACCGGTTTAAAGGTGACTTCGTAGTAACCGTTCTCGATCAGTTTACCATTGGATGACTTGCCAGTGGCAAGGCCAAGCTCAATATCGTGCCTGCTGATGGACCTGCCACTGGCAGGGTTGAGAACAGTGTGCATGGCACCGGTGCCCATGGATGTTTCAAAGACATGAAGCTGTTCACCATCCCAGTGCGGCAACATGAGATTACCGGATAATATACGTTGTTCCCAGAGTTGCTCCCCGGTGACGGGGTTAAAAGCAAAGAGAAGCGATTTCTTGTCATGCAAGACGCAGACATTGCCGCATTGGAGCAGGGTATTGGCCTGTCCCGGCACGGCAGTTTCCCAGAGGAAATCACCCGTATTGCCGTTGAATGCAAGCATCCGTCGTTGCGCCTGGCTGCCTGAGAGCATCAGGATCATTTCACCAGTGATGTGGAAGTCAGGGTTCAACGCATCAAGCAGCAGTCGCCATTTCACGGCCCCCTTGGGTGAGATATCGATACATTCGAGCAAGCCTCCGCTTAGCACGAAAGCATTGTTTGCCAGGGGTGAATCGTATGGGGCACGGATAATGCGGGCATCATTCCGGGATAGAATCCAGTTGCGTTTAAGTTCGGGACTGAGTGTTGTCTTTTCGGATGGAGCCTCCGAGTTAAGTGGCTCATTGATGACGATACCGCGATCTGTTGCCGGTTTTGCCCCGATGACATAAAGTGAATCCTTGTTTATGAGGAAGGAAAGGGGACGTGCTGTCCCGGCACTCCATTTCAAAGTGGAGAGAGCGTTTCCGTCGCGGATATCGATCTCGGTAATCCTGTCATGGTTGGCAATGTAGATTGAATTACCATTGCGCTGGGCACGACCAAGGACGCGGTCAGGCTGGATATCCTTATGCAGGCCGGTTTGTTTTCCAGGCAGGGGGGTATACCAAGTTTCTTTTCCTGATTCCAGGCTGATAGAGGCAAGGTCATTTTGGCCGCGGATGATGAGATTGTCCTCAAAAATACCGAGTGACTCGATCCCGAGGATCAGTTGATTGTTCCAGACCAGGCGCCCGGTCTCACGATCAAGAGCAAAAACCTTGCCGGTATCCCGGGGCATGCAGATCACCTTGTCAGCCGTGACAAGGGGGGCACAACCGAGGGCACCTTCAGCTGGCTTGGAGGTTGTGCTGTAATAGTGGATCCAGTCAGGAGTTCCGTCGCGCGGGTCGCATCGTGCAATGAGGCCGGCATTGGTATTGACGTAAATGGCACCATCTTTAAGGGTGAGGCGGTTTCCGAATGTCCTGATCACCGGGTTGGATTTCTGCAGGGTGGAGGATAGGTCGCTTGCCTTGCCGACTTCAGCAATTGTTGTGCGCCAGAGTGTTGTTTGTGAGGCAATCTCAACACATGCCATTTGAATCCTGTTTCCCTGGTGGGCTTGCCAGAGCAATACATAAAGAAGTCCGTCAGAGCTCACCGGGTCACTCATGACAGTAAGGTTTGGTTCACCCTTTTTGAGGTCAAATCTGTCGTGCAGCCATAAAGCTGCTCCGGTATCAATATCAAATGCAGCGACTCCCTGTGGCAATGCCCCAAACCCCCAGCGTGTGTAGATCGTCTTTTTTTCCACTCCCGGGCGGAAATATCCAGGAAGAATGTTCCTGTGGTTGCGGTCATTGGCACTGGGCGGCCGCGATTGGGACCAGGTTGGAGTGGCGGGGTTGGACCCCGGATACACAGCGAGCTGATTTCTGCTGCTGACCAGGAGCTGTCCATTGATAATCCTCATGTCCATCGCCGATCCTCCGGGATGACCGCCGCCCAGCCACGGGGAGACGGGAGGAATCCGCACTTCCTTGATCTTCAGTTCACTGAGCGGGAGGGAAGGGTCATCAGCCTTTTTCTCAGGTATCCTGGCAAGTAGCTTCTTGCCCAGCTCTGCAGCCGTGGTTGCCTCGTTCATCCAGCTCATTGACGTATCTGGGGGAGTCGCCGAAATTTCACCCTGAAGGGTTGCGCGCTCACCAATGGTGGAAAGTGCAATCCACCTCCCGGTGCGCGCCAGATCGATGATCTTTGCATCATTGCTGTGGCTGAGCAGATCATCAAAACTTCGCAGTGCGGCAAGTGCATGGCCGGCAAAAAGGGACTCATTGGCTGCATTAAGGAGCAGCTCATGGGATGATTGTGCCCAGGGGTAGCGGCGAAAGAGTTCAAGAGCTTTTTCCGGCGAGACCTTTGAGGGAAGGGACTGTCTGGAGAATGAATTCTCCTGTGTCTTGCGCAGTGGAGCAAGGCGCTCAGGGGGAAGGCTGCGCAGATGAAGGTCGAGGGCAAGTGCCGGGTTAAGCAATCCGCTCATGTCCCGCCATGGCACGATAATCTCATCCATCAGGGTGATGCCGATAAGGCGGTCAGCCTGCCCTGATATTTTTTCCAGGGGTTGTTCCGCAACTTGTTGCCAGCGCCCGTCCGTGTCATCCGGTTCAAGGTCGGGTAACGGGGTGCCGATCCGGGGAGGAAGGATTTGCTGTGGAAGCTGGCGGAAGTCGCTGCCCAGTGTTTCAGCAATCTTGCTCCAGCAGCCCCGGATCCACACGTCGGGATGATCCGTGTCCGATGACTTCTTCAATTCCTCAAAGAGATCGCGTGTCTCGGGAAGGTTGAGCGTGTGATAGGCACGTGCACGTTCAATTTGCCAGTAGAGGTCATGAGGATAACGTTCTGCAAGGTGGTCATGACTTTCCGCCGTTTCAAACATGCGGCGATCGGCGAGACTGATCTCCATTCTCCTGCTCAAGATTTCCCGGAACAGTGTCGTGTTTGCGGAGATTGCACCTGTGCGTTCAAGTCCGGCTACCCGGTCGGCTACATAGCGCATCCACCGTGAGCCCACAGTATGCCGGTCACCATGGTCGTAGATTTCCTCCAGGCAACGGGCAGCCAGCTCAATGTTACCGGGGTTTTCCTCAATCAGCCTGGCAAGGTGACGGTTGCCGGTTTCATCATCATCATTTTCATATGCCTCCTGGGCACGCTCCCACAGATCAAGTGCATGGGAGATGGGAGTGCCGGTGAAAAGAAATGCTATGACGAGCAGCCCTTGTAGAAGTTGCTTTTTCATGGTCGATAAGCCTCAATGGGTTTGCCGTCTGCATCTGTCAACCTCAGGCGAACCCACCATTCGTGGCCAATGTTGGCACTTTTGACCAGGAATCGGTTAATGCCCGGTTTCAATGTGATCGCAATGTTGGAGACAGAGGCAACACAGCTCTGTCGGTGTTGATAGGGGGCAATCTGTTCAGCGATTTTCTTGTCATTGAACCATACCTTGAAGGCATCGTCCCCGTCAATGCTCAGGAATACCTCTTGCGCGGATTGTCGGTTAAAGTCAGCGACTGCATATGCGAGTGAGAAGGTGCCTGGTGGAGGTAAAAGAGGCCCCATGCGCAGCTTCCCGTTGGTGCGGTCGACGTTGGCTTCATCCCAGGTGACATCCCGCTCGATGGCTTTTTCCCCGGGCTTGTTCTGGTGCCCGCGCAGTGCCCAGACGTAGGTTGATGGATAGGTGGCATTAAAGTCGATATTCTTTTCCGGGGCGAGTTCCTCATTGAATGCCTTGTGGTCCTTGTCGTTATAAAAAGTGCCGACCACCATCCAGTCGGTGATGTATCCCTGGCTGCGGGCGACAGGCGCGATCCCGTTTTCAGGAGCGATACTGCCAAGTGCAGAGGCCACGGCTTCCCTGCGCAAGTCATCGGTCGATTTCAATGCTTCGCCAAGCATGGTGAGGGCCGGTTTAAAGTCTTCCTCATTGCCTGCGTGGGCAAGAATCTGGAAGCCCAGTATGCGCGTGGGTTCATCCGTGCTGGCAAGAGCTGGTTCCAGGTAAGCGACCAGTTTTCCGGTTGGAGCTTTATCCAGCGGAGCCAATAAAAGCGCGTTTAGGGCTGCATACCTGACTGTCCTGTCGTCGTCGTCGATAATTTTTGAGAGAATATCATAAAGATTGGCCTCCTGGCAGTGTGAGAGGCAACGGATGGCAAGTATTCGAAGGTCGGTCTCAGCATGATCAAGAAAACCCGAGAAGAATTCCTGGTGTTCATCCGGCTCCATTTCCTTGCAACCCAGTGCGGTGAGCCCGGCCTCAAACGTTTCAATTTCCTTCGCCTTTGCCAGCGCCTGGCGAAGTGGCACGCCGAGTTCGGGTGCCTGAATCAGCAGGGTGATTACCCTTGCAGCTGTAAATGTAGCGCTTTCACGGTTGCTGGACAGGGTCTTTGTGAGCGCGGCAACGATATCTTTTTGTTGATGGCTGGAAATGGCTGACAGGATGGAGGGGAATACCGGATCCTCCTGTTCCAGGGTCTCCAGCATGCCCAGGAAAACCGGTATCAGCTTTGGTTCGGGAATATCAGCCAGCAGGCGGACGATGGTTCCTGCCTGTCCCTGATTTTTGAAGGGGTCTTCCATCAGTGTAACGAGCCGTTCAAGGGCTGCATCGGTGCCGGTAAAGGCGAGGGCACGCAGAGCAAGAGGCAACAGGGCTGATGTGGGGGCACGTGTTGGTTGATCGACATTGGGCCATGCTGCTGCCTTTTGCATTTTTGCGTATGCGGCAACGGCCCGGTATTGGACAGCTGGATCGGCATCCGATATCAGTCGTTGTGCGAGATTTTTCGCCGCTGCGTCGTTGTAGATTTCAAGTGCCTCGCAGGCCGCAGCACGTCGAATGCTCTCAGGAGCAGAGGAGAAATCCAGCAACAGGGAGGGAGGTGTTTTCTGTGCTTCAATCTTACAGAGGGCAATCAGTGCCCTTCCCCTTAACCATGGGGTCAAGGTTTTATCTTCGGCTAACTTACGGATTGGAGGCAGTGCTGCCTGTACACGGTTTTGAGAAAGATAATGCAGGGCGTCTGTCTGCAATATCCAATCCTTGCGATCAAGCTGGCTGATGTATCTGCCTGCTGCAGGGGTGGAGTCAGCTGCTGCATATGCAGCAAGAAGCAGATTCAGGAAGGAAGCCGCTAATTTTGCCTTCACCGGGTGCTGATTGCTTTAGCGTTGATAGATTGGCAGATACCGGTAAGGAACGCCGAGGATAAGAATGGAAAGTGATGTTCCATATGCAGTGCCATGTGCACCATTCCAGCTGCCATCCTCCTTTTGTGTGGAGAGGATTGTTGCCGAGATCTTGGGGTACCAGAGATGAAAGTCCGCATCGCCGGACTGATACATCGACTGCATGGCATAGTAGTGGGAGTAGTGAAAGCGGCTGAAACCCTTGCCGAACTTGACATTTTCAGGGTAGGCCTTGAGGAAGGCAATGCCCCGCTGGGTTTGTTTGAGGTTACGCTGTCCGCACATGATCAGGGACATGACACCGGCGGCAGTTCTGGCAAAGCCGGGTTCTCCTCCACCGGGTTGATACTTGAATCCTCCACTGGTTTCATCCTGGCAGGAAAGCACATAGTCCTTGGCCTTGTCGATCGTGGTCTGGGGCACGGAAATCCCGGCTTCGCTTGCTGATTCAAGTGCCACAAGGTGCATTACGGTCATTGAAAGGTCCGCATCACGTGGCTCGGGATTGTAACGCCACCCTCCTTCACGGTTTTGTGCACGCAGGATAATATCCACTGCTGCCCGCAGGGCAGAGCCGATACGTGGATTCTTGCTTTGCCCCCAGGCTTCCGAGAGGGCAAGGACAGCCAGGCCATGCTCATACATTCCAGCGTGGTTGTTTGCGGTGCCTATATAACCGCGCTGTGACTTGCCCACATTCAGGAGGAAATCAATGGCTAGGTTCATATGGCGGCCATATACCCCCCTTCCGGGGACATTGCCCGGAAGCATGAAAGCCATCAGGCTCAAGGAGGTTTCCGCAACGCGGTTCTGATTACCTCCCCAGCTGCCATCCGCGTTCTGCACCCCTTTTTTGGCAAGGCTGGCAAGGCCTTTATTGATGGCAGTTACAACCGGTTCAGTCAGCCTTGCGACACCAACGATTTGAGTCGGTTGATCCTGTGCAGTGCTTGTACTACAGAGGACTGCAAGCCCGGTGATTAAAATAGTCAGGAATTGAATTGGTTTTGTCATTGTTACTCCGCGAGGGCTTCAAAATAGTTGGCAACCTGCTTGCGGAACTCAAGAGGAAGCTTCTGGATATATTTTTGGTCAACTGCCGCCCGGTTACGCTGGATGCGTGTGTTCCGAGCCTGGCCGGTCCGGGCAACTTTCTCACCACGGGCAACTGTTGATGAAGTGCCGCCGGCGTCACTTTCTTCATTATCTCCGGGATCCCCTTTGCCTGTCCCGCCCTGTCCAGATCCTTTTCCTGAACCTTGTCCCTGCCCTGAACCTTGTCCCTGCCCAGCACCTGAAGGCACCACCGTCATCTGGCAGCTGCAGTGTGACTCAAAAGTAAAAAGCCTGGAGATTGTGGATGCCCTGGACGGAAAGAAAATCAAGGATGCAGCCATTAGTGGTGACGAAGGCAACATTGTCAGCTTTGAAATGCAGGCGAATAAGGCAATCAATTACAGTTTCCGCTGGACTGAGGGCATCAGTGCCCAATATGGCGATCCCAAGGACTTTAGCTTCGATGACGTGCAACACAGCATTCGCGTGGTCTCTGACAGCATCCCTAAAGTCGAACTGGTCCGGCCCGTATCCGATGGCTTGGCCACGGTGGCAAAGAAAATCCGTATCGCAGGAAAAGCATCGGACGACCATGGACTGGGGCAGGCGTGGCTTGTCTACCAAATTGATGGCAGTGCCGATACCCGAAAGCCTATCATGGACTTTGAGGGTAAAAAAGGCGGCAACATCGAGCTGATCTGGGACATTTCCGAGGATATTGAGGATCTCAAGCCCGGCGTAAAAGTATCCTACGCCCTTGAGGTAAAGGATCTCTATCCAAGCCCCGAAGGCACCGTTCCTCATCTTCGCCGCTCCATAGCGCGGCAAATAGAGGTTGTCGAACCCGAAAGATACCTGCAATGGTATAGATCAGAACTTGCAGCCCAGAATGATGAGCTGAAACGTGCAAGAGACATTGAAGTGACTGCATCTTCAAAAGTAAAGCAGCTCAAAGAACAGGAGAATGAGAGCCAATGAATGTATTAATGACTAGAATAATACCTGTAAGCCTACTGACGCTTGCTTTCAATATCACCCCTGTAAGCGCACAGGACGAAAACAAGCAGGCGAATGCGGCAGCCCAAGCCCCCAAGGCTGAAGCACAGACACAAGGCAATCCTGATCTGCTCCAGACCGGAGCTCGCCTGTTAACAGAAGAGCGTCGCCAGAGTGATGTCCGGCGCCGCACGACCAAGATTGCAGCGCGCATCGCATGGCTGCTCACGGACCTGAATGAAAACGGACTTCTTGAAGAGGGCGGCGGCGAAGAACTCAATAGTGACCGTAAGGTCCTCAAGGAAGTCGGTGAGAAAGACATACCTGCCGTTGGGGCAAAACTGCGAAGTGCACGTAATGAACTCAATGCGGCATTACCACACATCAAGGGAGCCGAGGAGAATATCAACCAGGTAATCACCCGATTGGACGAGGTCATTGACGGGGTTAAGACAATCCTCGTTGATGACCGCCTGCTTAAGGAGATCACTGAGATCATCCGGGACCAGGAAAGGGTAAAAACCGGGACAAAGGAATGGGGACGGCAAAACCTGATCAACCCATCAGCATCAAAGCTGGACCGTGGCAGGCTTTCACGTGCCCAGGAATCGACC
>CACIUL010000037.1 GCA_902589825.1 uncultured Verrucomicrobiota bacterium | reverse complement strand
TCCCGCAATATCTCCAGGACGTGGAAGACGCCCGTGCGGCAGTCCCTGAAATGACGGTTCGGCTCGGTCTTGAGGTCGATTACCTGGAAAAGGGTGAGGCATGGATTGAGCAACTCAGCACAATGGCTCCGTATGATTACCTTATCGGCAGCGTGCACTACATCGCCCCGGGCTGGGATATCGATAACCCCAAGTGGATAGGCCGCTGGTCGGGCATTGCCGAAATCGAGGAAATCTGGACAGCCTACTGGCGGCTCTACACCCTCTGCGCGGCAAGTGGATATTTTGATTTCATCGCCCACCCCGACCTGCCAAAAAAATTCGGGCATCAGCCGGAAGGCGACCTGCGGCGTTTTTACGAGCCTGCCATTGCTGCCGCGTCAGCGTCAGGGACAGCCATCGAGATCAATACCAGCGGCTGGCACAAGGACTGCAGCGAACAGTATCCTGCCCGGCAATTCCTTGACATTATGCATGAGGCCGGGATTGACCTGGTCATCAGTTCCGATGCCCACTGCCCGGCTGACGTCGGGCGCGACTTTGAAAAGGCGGTATGCCTGGCCCGGGATGCGGGATTTACGCAAAGTGTTCGCTTTGAAAAACGCAGCAGGACACTGGTGGACCTGCCTTCGGTAACCTCCACCTGATGATGATGCTGCTCGCCCGCGATCACCGGATCGACTTCCCCCGCCGGCCAATGGTCATGGGCATTGTCAATATTAATGACGACTCCTTTTGCGGGGATGGCAGCCTGGATTGGCAACATGCCGTTGCGCTTGCCACACAACAACTGGAAGACGGTGCGGAAATCATCGACGTTGGTGCGGAAAGTGCGCGTACGAACCGGGGGCCCATTCCCGTCGAGGAGGAAGTGGCCCGCTTGCGGCCTTTCATCGAGGCTTTCCCGGCAATGGCCATGGCTGCCGGAAAACCGGCAGCCATGCTCTCCGTCAACACCTGGCGAACGGAGGTCGTGCGGCAAATCCTGCCCCTTGGCGTTGACCTTTTAAATGACATGGGCGCCCTGCCCGTCCCCGACAATGCCGGCCTTTGTGCAGAACATGGCACCGCACTGCTGATCATGCACAGCATCGGCCAGCCCAAGCAAGCTCACCGCGGGCAGCATTACCCTGATGTTGTTGCCGAGGTCGGGACGTTCTTTTCCGAAAAGCTGCAAGCAGCTCAAAGGGCGGGCCTGGAACGGCTACGCACGGTCCTTGACCCGGGCATTGATTTTGCCAAGGACCGCGCAGACAACCTGCAGCTGCTGCGTGAACTGGACCGCCTTGCCGCACTGGAACGGCCCATCCTGCTGCCCGTCTCCCGCAAGACAGTAATCGGCGAGGTGCTTGACCTAAACGACCCGCTGGAGCGCGATCCCGGGACGGTTGCCTGCGCAGTTGCAGGAATCATGCAGGGGGCGGCAATACTCAGGGTGCATAATGTCGCAGCCACAGTCAGTGCCGTGCAGGTCATTGACCCGATCATAAGCAGCCGGGAACCATTGCCTCGGGGCTAATCCCTGGACACGGGCACGGCCATCTTTGCCTTCACCGATTTGAGCCAGCGATCCAGGTCGGCCGAAAGTTCCCTGCGCTTGGGCTTTTGCCGGTCTGCAAGGTCGGTGGTCTCGGCAAGGTCATCGGCAAGGTTAAAGAGCTCCTCAGTGCCGTCCTCATACCAGCGCACGAGCTTATAGTCTCCCTTGCGCACGGAAGCCGAGGGCCGGTTGGCCGAACCGTGGTAATGCGGGTAATGCCAATACAGGCTCCTTGCACCAAGTTTCCCCCCTTTGAGCAAAGGAGTCAGGTCAACACCATCAAGGTGCTGGGCAGGACGCAGCGGCAAGCCTGCCGCAGCAAGCAGGGTCGGGTAAAAATCCGTGGTCACAACGGGAACTGATGAGATGCTCCCCGGTTTGGTCACCCCGGGCCATGAGACAATGGTCGGGACCCTGACCCCGCCCTCGTAGAGCCATCCCTTGCCGGCACGCAAAGGCAGGCAGGAGGTTGGCGCCTTGCGCTTGGCCGACAGTGTGCTCAAGCCCCCGTTATCCGAGGTGAACACAACCAGCGTGTCTCCTTCCAGGCCAAGTTCGCGTACCTTGCCCAGGACCTTGCCCACGCTGCGGTCCACGCTGGCGACCATTGCGGCAAAGGCAGGGTTATTCTGCGTCGTGCGCGTATTGCCGTACTTTTCCGGGCGCAATGAAACATCAGCCGGCAGGCCAAGTTGCTTAAGGCGGTCTGTATATTGCGCCACATCCTGCCCGCGCGCCTGGATCGGCGTATGCACGGAATAATGCGAGAGCAAGAGCAGGAATGGGTTGTCTTTTGATTTCTCGATGAATTGCACCGCTTCATCGGCAAGCAGGTCAGTGAGGTAGGAGTCCCTGGGAGCCTCGCTGAAATCCGGCACATCATGTGCCGCGGGCTTACCCCCCGGTTTCTTCTTTCTGGTAAACGGATAAAAATAGGATCCGGGAGCTCCCGCCCTGTTAACGCCCCGATGATAATCAAATCCCTGTGTATTCGGGTGATCCCGTTCCCTGGCACCAAGGTGCCATTTCCCGAAATAAGCGGTGGTGTATCCCGCCTTGCTGAGCACCTCGGCAAAGGTAAGCTCCGCCTGGGGAAGCGCTGCAACATTTGGCGGGGTCGACAAGATGTTGCTCCGCCGACCTGCCCCGATCCAGTCTGTAATGCCAAGTCGCGCTGGAAACTTCCCGGTCATCAAGGCCGCACGGGTTGGCGAGCACACCGGGCATGCGGCATAACCATCCGTAAAGCGCATACCCCGCCCTGCCAGGGAATCTATGTTGGGCGTCAGGTGATATTTGCTGCCATAACACCCCAGGTCCGACCACCCAAGGTCGTCAATGAAGAAGAATACAATGTTCGGCTTGCGAGTGCCCCCCGAAAGAGTTGCAGAAAGCAACAGGGAAAGAGCGAGGAAAAACGCTGTGAGCTTTGAGGACATCCAGTCCCGGCACACTACTTGATGATACCCGCCTTCTTGAGCGTGGCGTATGCGCCATTCTTGCCGATGGTCTTCAGTGCCCGGGCAGTCAGCTTGACCTTGATAAAACGGTTCAGCTCCGGCACCCAGATACGCTTTGTCCTCAGGTTGGGCTCCACGTCCCGCTTGATCACCTTGGTGACGTGGCGGCCGATGCCGCCCTTTTTCTTGGCCAGACCACTGCGGTGGATTTTGCCTCCGCGACGGACGCGTGCTCCGGTGATTTCACAAATTTTGGCCATGACGTGTTCGAGGTCGGGTATCCAAGGGGGCGCGTAGGATAGGCCGTATCAAGGGAAGGTCAAGGATTTTAAACGGATTTACTCTCTCTGCGGCTTGATTCCATGCCCTGTGGCGACTAGGAATTGCAACCATGCATTCCTTTCATTATCGCAACGCAGCCCTGCACTGTGAAGAGGTGGATCTGTCAGCACTGGCAGAGGATCATGGCACCCCCCTCTACGTATACTCAGCGGCCACAATCAGGGATCATTACCGGCGCCTTAGTTCAGCCCTCTCCGGGCTGGATCACCATATTGCCTATGCCGTCAAGGCAAACTCAAACCTCTCGATCCTCAAGATGCTCGCCGATGAAGGTGCCGGCTTTGATATTGTCTCGGGAGGTGAACTCTTCAGGGTCCTGAGCGCCGGGGGTGACGCTGCAGGTTGCACCTTTGCCGGCGTGGGCAAGACCCGGGATGAAATCAAGTATGCCCTTGAGGAGGGCATCTACTGCTTCAATGCGGAAAGCGAGGCAGAACTCTGCTTTATTGACAAGGTGGCCGGCGAGCTGGGAAAGGTTGCCCCTGTGGCATTGCGGGTAAATCCCAATGTTGATGCAAAGACCCACAAATACATCTCCACGGGTAAAAGCGAAAACAAGTTCGGTGTCGACTTTGACAACATTGCCGGCATCTATGCGCATGCCGCCAGGGAAATGAAGAACATCTCCCTCCGTGGCCTGCAAATGCACATCGGCTCACAGTTAACCAGTGTGCAACCCTTCGTGGAAGCCGTTGAAAAAGTCGCCCCGCTTGCCGCACAACTTAAAACCGATCACCAGATTGAGTTTTTCAGCATCGGCGGCGGCATCGGCATTGTCTATGAAGACTCGCTGGCCAGCGGCAGCAGGGACTGGTGGGAAGAACAGTCCGGCGAGGACAAGCCGCTGACCCTTGAGGAATATGCACAGGCAATCATTCCAACACTGGAACCACTCGGCCTGAAGATCCTGCTCGAGCCCGGACGCATGATTGCCGGCAATGCCGGCGTCCTTTTAAGCAGGGTGCTCTACAGGAAACAGGGAGCAGCCAAGGTCTTTGCGATCGTTGATGCCGGCATGGGGGACCTGATTCGCCCGGCACTCTACCAGGGGCACCATGACATCATACCGGTCACCGAATCCGGACGGAAAACGGAAACAATCGACGTGGTGGGACCAATCTGCGAAAGTGGTGACTTCTTTGCCCAGAACCGTGAGTTGCCCGGCCTTGAGGAAGGTGAGCTCATCGCCCTGCTCAGTGCCGGGGCCTATGGGTTCGTCATGGCCTCCAATTACAACTCCCGCCCTTTCCCGGCCGAGATCCTTGTGGACGGCTCCGAGGCACGCCTTATCCGGAAGCGACAGGGGTTTGATGACCTCATCAGTGGCGAAATACTCTAGATGCCGGTATTGGTTACCGGCCCGCCCAGAAGCGCACACCTGATCATGCCCGTTCATCCCGCAAAACTCATCGTGATGCTCATCGTGATGGTTCATTCCGGCCTCGCCATGGCCCAGGGGCGCGGATCATTCTTCAAGAAATCCTCCAGCACCCCTGAGCAGGTTGAGAACGGTGGGGAATTCATCATTGTCAGTGGCGGGCCGGCACTGCGCAAATGGGAAGACCTGCGCGAGGAAAACGAGCAACACGACCGCTGGTGGGGAAACTTTATCCGTGCCGCCCGCGCACGTATCCAGCAACTGCAGCAGCAGCACGGTGCCGGTTACCCAATTACCTGGCTTGTGTATCGCCCGGGTTATGTGACACGTTCCGAGGAGGACGGCCAACCTCTCATATCCTGGATTGAGTCAGTGCGTGACAAATACAAGATCAACCTCGTCTGGCTGGAAACCGGGAGGGACATCATCCGCCATATCAACAGCGGCAAGGACCGCAAGCGGGTAAAGGTTGTCGGTTTTGAGTATTACGGCCACTCCAACCAATATGCCTTCATGATGGATTACAGTAATGACATCCTTGGAGCATCCACGTCCTGGTTGCACGAGAAAGACCTGCAGGATATCCAGCCTTCCGCCTTTTCGGGCAAGGCCAAATGCCGCAGCTACGGCTGCAAGACCGGGGAAAGCATGTCCGCCAAGTGGCGCGCGGCCACCGGTGTGCGCATGTGGGGGGCAAAGGGAAAAACCGACTATTCCAACCCCTTGAAACCAACACTTTCACCCGGTGGATACTGGAAGCGCTAGAATGTTTTTCTTCTGTACTTTCCAACTACCGATTCCTAAAGCATATTAGGCAGATTACCGTGAACTTTCAGGAACTAAAAAGCCTATACCAACTGCCCTTCTTCGAGCTGATCAAGAAAGCCCGGGAAGTGCACGAGAAACACTGGCCAGAGAATGAAATACAGCTGTGCACGCTGCTCTCTATCAAGACCGGGGGCTGCAGTGAGGACTGCTCCTACTGTGCCCAGAGCGCACGGTATAAAAGTGGTGTGAATGCTGAAAGGCTGATGCCTGAATGCGATATCCTGGATCGCGCACGTGCTGCCCGGGAAAACGGCTCAACACGATTTTGCATGGGAGCGGCCTGGAAAGGGGTAAGGTGCGGGACAAAGAGGTTTGAAGAGGTCCTTGGCATCGTTAAAAAGGTGTCCGAGCTGGGGATGGAAGTCTGCACGACACTTGGTGAACTGGGGCCTGAGGAGGCCCGGCAATTAAAGGATGCCGGTGTCACTGCCTATAACCACAATATTGACACTTCACCCGAGCATTATCCAAACATTGTTTCCACGCACACCTTCGATGACCGCCTCAATACCATCCGCAATGTTCAGGATGCCGGCATGTCTGTTTGCAGTGGGGGCATCCTCGGTTTGGGTGAAACAGCAGATGACCGTTTGAAAATGCTCGAGGTATTGTCCGGGTTTAATCCTCCTCCGGAAAGCATCCCCATCAACAAGTTGATGCCGATGCCCGGCACGCCCCTTGAAGGAGCCGATCCTGTTGACACATTTGACGTGGCGAGAACCATTGCCTGTGCACGAATTGCCGTGCCCGGCGCGAAAGTTCGGCTTTCTGCAGGGCGTACTGAACTCAGCGAAGAAGCCCAGGCACTGTGTTTCTTTGCCGGTGCAAACTCCATATTCTATGGTGATAAACTGCTCACTGCCGCCAATCCCCAGACGCAACAGGATTTGCGCCTGCTTGAAAAGCTCGGCATGAAAACCCAGGAACCCAACCGCGAACTGGAAGCACCAGCCAAGCAGCCCCAACGACCACTCTCCCCGGCTCCCGCCTAAGGCAGGAGCCTCCTTAAACCAGTGACAGACCAACCTGGGGCGCCACTGTGCAGGCCCGGTGAAAAGCGATGAATAGAAGAATCATCCCGGTAACACTTTTCCTTGCTCTCTTTTTAACGGCCGTGGAAAGTGTGGCTCAATCTGATCCTGGAAGGACAGGCACCCTGCCACGTACCTACGCGCCCACTCTTCCCCGGACCACGGCACCAATCTATCCATGGCACCGCAACATCACGGCAACCATTTTCTGGATCGGTGAGAAAGCCACTGCCGCCAATCCCATGCACAATGCCGCCAGTTCCTGGGACACCAAATGGATGCAGAACTACGGCGGGTATGATGACCCGAATCCCGCCAACCGGACAAGTGACTTTCGCCCGAAACGCTTTATCCCCGGACTCAACCCCTTTTATGTCGCCCTGCCCTATAATGACCGGGTGAACTGGGCCAAGACAAAAGCCAGTGCCAAGCGTGTCATCCCGTGGTTTAACCGCACCTTTAAGGCCGAGGGCAAAACCGTCTGTAACATGCGCTGGGTTGCCGTGCATTGCCGTGGCAGGATATGCTATGCACAATGGTCTGATGTCGGCCCCTTCCAGACCGATGACTGGGCCTATGTATTTGGCGGGGCACGTCCCAAGAACACAAAGAATAACAGTGCCGGGATTGACCTGTCCCCGGCGGTGCGTGATTACCTGGGAATCAAGGGAGGCAGCAGCAAATGCGACTGGCGGTTTGTCGAGTTGCACGAAATCCCCTATGGACCCTGGCGCAAGTTCGGCAGGAACAACCACTTCATCAGGATGGCGCCCCACCTGAGCAGGACCAAGCGCGAGGAAATTGAACGGCTTAAAAGAGCCAGGGAAGACTGGTTGAAGCGCAGGAGCCTTTAAAGAAAAAGCTGCCAAAACAGACCTGGGCTCACTCCTGAGGAGTTACAGGGCCCGGGTCTCATAAAGGGGAAAAAGGGCAAGCGGTGCGAACCCGGAAATCACGTTGCACGCATATTTCCTGCAATTTCTCCTTTTTTGTATAGCCGGGAAGCGGAAAAACCCCCATATTCGCCAAACTGAACAGAAAAACAGACCCGTGATTTTTCTTCATGTGGAATGAAAAACGCATAAACAAAAAAAATTTAACCTATGTCTAAACAACTGACCCGTCGTAAATTCATCAAGTCAGCCGCTGTAACAGGGGCTGCGTCGACCCTTGGAATGCCCGCAATCGTCCGGGCCCAAAACCAGAACAGCAAGCTCCAGGTTGGCTTTGTTGCCACCGGCGGCAGAGCCGGTGCCCATGTCGGATTTTGCTGGGGTGCACGCCAGAAATACGGACTGCATTGCTCTGCCTTTGCCGAAGTGGACAAGAACGCCTGGAAAAATGTCCACAGGCATAACGAATGGAAAGACGCCAAGGGCTACACCGACTGGCGGGAAATGTTCCAGAACCACACCAAGGAGCTTGACGTTGTTTTCGTTGCCACCCCTGACCACACCCATTACGGCCCATCAATGACGGCCATCAGCAATGGCATCCACTGTTACACCGAGAAGCCCCTGGCATGGTCGGTGCGCGAGGCGCAAAACCTTACCAAGGCCTATGAGAAAAACACCAGTGTTGTCACCCAGATGGGCAACCAGGGGCACGCCGGCAACGGATGGCGCCTGGCTTACGAGTTCGTCAAGGCCGGTGCCGTGGGTGACATCAAGGAGTTCCACACTTGGACCAACCGCCCGGTCTGGCCGCAGGGTGGCGATAACCCGAAGAAAATGGACGACGTTCCTGCCCACATTGACTGGGACTCCTGGGTCGGGCCCGCGCCAATGCGTCACTACACCAACAATACCTATCCCTTCAAGTGGCGCGGTTTTGTGGACTTTGGATCCGGTGCACTCGGCGACATGGCCTGCCACACCACCGATGGCATTTACTCCATCATGCGCCCCGGTTACGCGGCTTCTGCAGAGCCCCTCATGATGACAGGTCCGTGCAAGGGACAGTTTCCTGCCGGAATGACCCTGAAAGTCGATTACCGTGCCACCAAGGAAACCCCCGCATTCACCACCTATTGGTATGAGGGCAAGAAAAAGAACGGCAGGGACAACATGCCGGAAACCCCTGAAGAGTTGAAATCCGAGGGCCGGAAACTGCCCCGCACCGGCAACCTCATCATCGGCACCAAGGGAAAAATGCTGGTTACCGGCGATTACTGGAACAGCCCGCGGATCATCCCCGAGAGCCGTCAGAGGGAATTCGGCAAGCCGAAGCAGCTCCTTGAGCGCTCACCCGGACACCATGACGAGTTCATCATCGCCTGCCGCGGTGACAAGCCAAGGGAGTTCAGCCAGTCGAACTTCAGCTACTCAGGATTCATGACCGCCAACATCCAGCTGGGCAACCTCTGCGCGCTTGCGGGCAAGAAGATTGAGCTCAATGAAGCTGGAGTGGTTACCAGTGATCCCTCCATCAACAAGCTCGCCTGGCGCGTGCCACGCAAGGGCTGGGACGCTTTGAAGACGAACATCTAGTTTCTGCCTTCAAGAAAAATCAACCGGCACGCGCCTAGGCGCGTGCCGGTAAAAACAAAACGCCCGGAGCCTACGCTTCGGGCGTTTTGTTTGGCAGGTTAGCCCTTCAACAAAGTTCCAGCTCAGGCCTACGGTTGAAAGCCGCACGATGCCATTAGGGCACGGTGAAAGTCACCACCCACAGCCAGCACTGAGGCAATTTGTGCTCCCTCAGGCATCCCGATGAACCCCCCGGAAACCCGCTTCTGCTCCGGCGAATCCGGTTGACTGGTGGACGACACAGCATCAAAGCGCTCTGCCCATTTCCCGGTGCAACCAAGGGCCACGGCATAGGGTAGAAGTTCATCATGGTGTGAC
This sequence comes from uncultured Verrucomicrobiota bacterium, assembly GCA_902589825.1. GTDB lineage: Bacteria > Verrucomicrobiota > Verrucomicrobiia > Verrucomicrobiales > DEV007 > CACIUL01. Next base: position 24,408 of record CACIUL010000037.1, on the reverse strand, counting down.
ATACTCAGCTGCGGAGCGTAGGCCAGTTTGGCATGCTTCCCATCGTGGGCGTTCATGTACATCCGGAGCCCCTCAATATGGTCTGTCACCTGGCGGCCCTTGAGTGAATAGCGTTTCATGAGGGTGCGAAAGCGGGCATTCAGGATATAGCCGAAAATCATCCATCCTGCCACACGTAACAACCCCGGAAGAGTATACAAATCCATGGAGATTTTGCCCAGAATGATACCAAAACACAGGCCCAAAAACCCGAGACCAAACCCGGGGCCCAGATCGCGAGCTCTCAACATGGTGACACCTCCCTGGCAGAAGAAAAAAACCAAGGCCCAAAAGCCAGTCAGGCAAACCCCCAATAACAAGTTCCCCAGAACAGGGTTGTCTGTCACGTTGTTTGCAATCTCACTGTTGAGCAAACCCGGGTCGAGGCTCAGGAACCCTCCTCCCAGCAATGAAATCCATACCCCGAGGGTTACCCACCGCCGGTTATTCACCCGGTAACTCTTAAACTGTTCGTTCAATTTGCCCTTTAACCCATCCCAGGCAGCCCGGCAGACTTGCCTGGCAATATTCCCGCCCGTTCCGCCCAGGCTGAAACTTTTTTGTGGCAGGTCAGAATCGATATGCCCCTCATGAAACAAGGCGCTGTAGACGGCCTCTTCATCAGCTAGGAGTTGCGCGTTGCCCAATCCGAGGTCATGCAGACGAAAAGTGGATCCGTTCCGCTCGATTCTCAACACCCCCTTCTCCGCAAGCCCCACCACGGCCGCGGTGAAACACCCGGCGTCAAAACCGGTGGGGGCTCCCCAGAGATAGCGCAGAGCTGCAGGAGAGTATCCCTCCGGGGGCTCAAACATCGGCACAGCGGCTGCCTTGCGGGGATCCCGACCCACCAGCACCCAGGCAAGCAGGTAATAACCAAGGACGCCGAGGAGAATAAGCTCACCCCGCAGGAAGGGAATGCCCTCCCACAGGTTCTGGGCACCCTCAAGAAGTGTATTGGTTTCTTCTGTATTCAACGCCCCTAGAACTTCATGGGCGTGATCCGGATATTGCGGTAGGCCACCGGCCCATGGTCGCCCTGGAACATGATCGGTCCCGTGGCTGCTTCCTTGCCCTTGACTCCGCTTGGAGTCGGGCCCTTCATCTCAACATTCTCGTGCAGGACCTTGCCATTGAGCTCAACCTTGATGAACCGGGCGTTACCCGTCTTCTTGCCATCGGCACCAAAGGAGGGAGCCTTGAAATCAATCACGTATTTCTGCCACTCGCCAGGTTTCTTGCAGGCATTCACCTTCGGCGGTTGTGCCCCGTAAATGGCTCCCATGTCCCCGCCGCCCAGCTTTTCCCTGCCGTAGCTGTCGAGCACCTGCACCTCATATTCCCCCATCACGTAAACGCCTGAATTGGCTCCCTTGGGAACCATGACCTCAAGCTCAATACGGCAGCTTCCCCACTTCTCCTTGGAATAAATATCCCAGCTCTGCCCATGCCCGCTGACCTTGTTCACCATGGCACCTTCCCCGTCGGCAACCGCAAGGGTCTTGACATTTTCCTTGGACTGGGACGGCACACCAACCACCCAGGCATTTTTCCCCTTGCCCTTGGGCTTGGTCATCCAGTTATCGAGGTCCTTGCCGTTGAAGGGAGTTGACCCCTTTTCTCCGGAAAACCCGGTGATGGTCAGGGCCAGAAAAGAAAGCAATGAAAGATGAATCGTATGTATTTTCATGGTTGTTAGCAATGTATGGTACCGGGGCGGGCAAATCTCACCCACTCTACTTGCTATCATCCCTCCGGTTACACCCCCAAGTCAACAAACTAAAGGGGTGAAGAAGCAATACCCACTTGCCTGCAAAAAAATAACCAGGGCAGCAAAGCGTACTATTCGCGCTCTGCGATATAACGCTCCGCCTCCAGAGCTGCACGGCACCCGTCCCCTGCAGCAGTGATCGCCTGCCGGTAAACATGGTCCGCCACATCGCCGGCAGCAAACAATCCCTCGACATTGGTCCGGGTTGATCCTGCTTGCTGGATAATATAGCCATTTTCATCAGTATCGACCAACCCGTCAAGGAACCCCGAATTCGGGATATGCCCAATTGCCACAAACACACATTTGAGTTCGATCTTCCCTTCACTCTCATCCTTGAGGTTCTTGGTCGTTACCGCACATACCTCACCGGCATCATCCGTAAGGTATTCAGTAACTGCCGTGTCCCATACGGGCTCAATCTTCTCATTGGCCAGGGCCCTTTCCGCCATGATCTTGGAAGCCCGCAATTCATCACGACGATGAATCAGATACACCTTGGAGGCGAACCGGGTAAGGAATGTCGCCTCCTCACAGGCGGAATCTCCCCCGCCGATCACGGCAACGGGAACATCGCGGTAGAACGCCCCGTCACAGGTTGCACATGAAGTCAGACCATGCCCCACGAGTTCCTTTTCGCCCTCCAGCCCCAGATGCCTTGGAGCCGCGCCGGTGGCAATAATCACCGTCTCACTCTCAAGGACATTATCACCGCAATGCACTTCGAAATGCTCGCCGGTCTTCTCCACACGAGTCACCATCTTGTATTCAACACGAGCCCCGAACTTGCTGGCCTGCTCCTGCATTTTCATCATCAGGTCCGGCCCCATCACTCCTTCCGGGAAACCCGGGTAATTTTCCACATCCGTGGTGGTGGTGAGCTGTCCGCCTGGCTGGTCGCCGGCAAGCACCAGGGGCGTCAGGTTGGCACGTGCGGTATAGATAGCCGCCGCCCATCCGGCACAGCCCGTTCCGATAATTATTACTTTTTCCATTTGAGAGGGATTATGACCATGAACGGCACAAGGTCAATCAAGGTTAACCGGGATCTGCACCTAAAGGCATGAATCACGCACTGAGAAAGCCAAAAAAGGCATCAAGCGCCCAATATTTCGGCAACCCTCTCCAGCTCCACAAAGTTTCCGACCAGGGGTTGCGAGAGGTCAGGCTGTGATTGCTGCCATGTCGCCAGGATACCCTCCCCGCTAACAAGCGTGGACACATAACGGCTACAACCGGTTCCCTCCGGAGAAACAAACATCGGTTCCATGGTCGATAGGCGTCTCAGGGAAGGGAATTGCCGGTCAAAACCGCAAGCCAGTCCACCGAGTTCCTCACAGGAATATCCCCGTGGGCGGGACACGGCAGCCGGGTTTTCATCCAGGGAACGAAGGCACTCGGCACCGTCGTAAAAATAAAGGGAAATGGCCGGCATGTCAGCCAGCCGGCCCAGTGCCGGGACGGGCATGCAATCTGTCACGCGCGTTGCAGCCACGTCCCAAGCCGCTCCCCTCCCGAGCAGTTGCAGGGTCTGGAGAGAAAATTCATCCTGCCCGGCTGCACGAACCGCCAGCCCGGTATTGGAACTTGCCCAGGTATAAGGGTGGCTGCAAAATATCAGGGCGGTATCCCCATTACCACCCGGGACATCAAAGGCCACGGGGTCCTTGACATGCAGGGCTGCGGGATCTCCACAGCCAACAACGCTGCGCAGATTTGATGCCTTCAGTTCATGTACGGACGATGCGGTCATCACGTCAATTTCCCAGCACCCGGTTCCCGGTTTCTGGAAGTGTTCTATCTCATCCGGATACCTCTGCGCTTTCTCGGTGGAAACAAAAAGCTCCACGAGGTCATCACGGACTCGCAGGGCACTTCCCTCGATGGATACCACCTCCTGCCCGTTGACACCAAGGTCATCCTTGGTAAAGGACAATTCCTTTTGCCACGGACCCAGCGGTGTGTCGGCACGGAAAACCGCCAACTCCAGCCCTCTTTCTCCCGCTCCGGTTCCGGTACGCGAATCCCCATGATTCCGGTAACGCCCGCATAACCAGTAAGCTCCTTGAGAATCTTTGGCCACATTGCCTCCTCCAAACCAGTAACCCTCACCATCGGCCTGAGGTGAGACCAGCACAGATGCCCTCTGCTGGTCAACAAGTGTTGACGCAAGTTGACACAAAATCTGCTGAATATCGGTTTCCATGGAGAAAATCTTAGCCTGCACCGGGTCCAGCTGGCAAGCCGGAGATGACATGCCCCTTGTCCGTTTCACTGCCCCTTCTGAATGGCGGGCAAGATATCCTCAAGTTTGCCGACAACCTGGTAGGCATCCCTGTCAACGCAGGTATTGCGCAACAACTCATTAAGCGGTGCCCAGAATCGCTGCCCGGATTGATCCATCCTGTCATAAACGATTACCGGCTTGCCTTTCATCAGCGGGTCACCCGCTTCCTTCAGCAGGAGCAACGCCAGCATTTCCTGCACGGTGCCGGCTCCTCCGGGAAAAATAATAAAGGCATCAGAGCGCTCTATCATGATTTCCATGCGTGTATAGATGTCAGGGCGCAGCCAAAAGGCTGAAAGTCCATCGGGCAAGCCTTCCAGGTCAATAATATGCGGGACATTGGAACCACCCGCCCATCCTCCGGCATCCGCCACGCCCTGGACCACCGAGCCCATGATACCGGTCTTGCCCGCACCAGAAATGCAACCGTAGTGGGCATCTGCAAGCTGGCGGCCAATCTCGTAGCCATCAGCCAGATAATCAGGATCCTCGATACTTGCAGAACAGAAAACGCACACATCCCCCAGGTGTCCCTGTGGCGGCGGAGACTCATGGGAATAGATTTCCCCCTTGTCCTCATCGTGTCCACCATGCCTGCCGGGATCAGGAAACCCCTCCTCACTTGCCTTATGCAGGGCCTCCAGAACCGTCGCAGGGCAATTCACGGAAACAAGGTAATCCCGGTAATCCTGCTTGATGGTTCCCAAGCCATGGAGATGATCGAGTAACCTGAAAAACGGATCCCAGGACCCGTCACTGTTGAGAATAACCGTCGGCTTGCCTGTCAGTTTCGCATCAAGGGTCTGGAACCCGACAAAAATGGAAACGGCCTTGAACAACTCTTCGAGTGTCGCGCCTGGAGTAAAGACAAAGGCATCCGAGCGGGTAATTTCCTCCTGGATATTGGACAGGGTAATTACCCGGTCACCATTGGAGTTATATATATTCCATCCGCCGGCAAAGAGCAGGTAGAGTAACTGTGCACGTGGTTCGCGGGAGGGGTCATCCTCACTGATGACACGGCCTGATAAACGAACATTTGGCATCGGAAAAACGCAATCAATTTGCCATCAGGCCGCGGGCTCACCGAGTTCGTCCTCAACAATATCAAGCTCCACTTTCAGGTTCTCGATGATGAACTGCTGCCGGTCCGGCGTATTCTTGCCCATGTAAAACTGCAACATCTCGGCCAGTGACTGGTTATTTTCAATCAATACCGGATCAAGGCGCATATCCTCGGCAATGAAGCCCTTGAACTCAGAGGGGGAAATCTCGCCCAGTCCCTTGAACCGGGTAATCTCGGCATTTTTGCCGCAGGCGGCAATGGCTTCACGCCTTTCCTCCTCGCTGTAACAGTAAAACTGCTTCTGCTTGTTGCGCACCCGGAACAGTGGCGTCTCAAGGATATAGAGGTGTCCTGCCCGGATAAGCTCAGGGAAAAACTGGAGGAAAAACGTGATCAGCAGGAGCCGGATATGCATTCCGTCAACGTCGGCATCGGTGGCAAGGACAACCTTGTTGTAACGCAACCTCTCCAACCCGTCCTCGATATCAAGGGCATGCTGCAGGAGGTTGAACTCCTCATTCTCATATACGACTTTCTTTGACAAGCCGTGGGAATTCAACGGCTTGCCCCGCAGGGAAAACACCGCCTGGGTGTCCACATTTCGGGAAGTGGTGATCGAGCCGCTCGCGCTGTCTCCCTCGGTAATGAACAATGTTGTCTCCTCGGCATATTTATGCCGATCACAGTAATGCACCCTGCAATCACGAAGCTTCTTGTTGTGAATCTTTGCTTTCTTGGCCCGGTCCTTGGCCAACTTGCGGATACCCTTGAGTTCCTTGCGCTCCTTCTCTGCCTGCTGGATTTTCTGCAATATCGCCTTCGCTGCCTCGGGATTGCGATGCAGGTAGTTGTCTAGTTGGTCCTGCACAAAGCCCACAATCCAGCTGCGTATTGCCTGCCCCCCCTTGGGGGCGGTATGTATCGAACCCAGCTTGGTCTTGGTCTGCGATTCAAATATCGGCTCCTGGATCTTGACGCTGATTGCCCCGACAATCGACTGCCGGACATCACCAGGCTCGAATGATTTCTTGAAGTGATCGCGCACTGTCTTGACCACGGCTTCCCGGAATGCTGCCTGGTGGGTTCCTCCCTGGGTGGTATGCTGACCGTTGACAAAGGAGAAATATTCTTCCCCATACTGGTTCCCGGCATGCGTCAGTGCCACCTCGATATCATTGCCAACAAGGTGGGCAACCGGGTATAGGGGTTCCGCTCCGAGCTTCTTCTCAAGCAGTTCCTTCAGCCCCTCCTTGGACTTGAATTTCCTGCCGTTAAACTTCAAGGTCAGCCCGGCATTCAGGTAGGCATAATTCCAGAGCATGTTCTCAATGAATTCCTCCCGCCACCTGAACCCATCGAAAATCTCATCATCCGGGGTAAATGTGAGGGCCGTCCCATCATTTGCCTTGGATGCCCTGGCCCGTTTCATTTCCTCGACAACCTCAGCTCGTGCGAAATCAATCGACTTGGTTTTACCCTCACGGAAAGCCTGTATGTTGAAGTGTTCCGAGAGTGCATTGACGGCCTTGATCCCGACCCCGTTAAGGCCAACGGATTTCTGGAACGCATCCGAGTCATATTTGGCCCCGGTATTGATCTTGGCAGAGCAATCCATCAGCTTGCCCAGTGGAATCCCCCGTCCGTAATCGCGCACACTGATGGTGTCCTCTTTCAGGGTGATGTCGATCTGCTTACCGTGACCCATGACGAACTCATCAATACAATTGTCAATAACCTCCTTGAGTAATACATAGATGCCGTCATCAGGGGCTGAGCCATCCCCGCGCTTGCCGATATACATGCCGGGCCGAAAGCGGATATGTTCACGCCATTCCAGGGTCTTGATATCGTCTTCAGTATATTCAGCTTCCGCCATTTTTTTCTGGTTCTGAGTCGTGCGCTTAATTGGTTAAAGAACCTTAACCAATAGCACGGTATTCAGTGACGATCAAAAAAACCGGGTGCTGCCACCAATTGACATGGGGAATCACTGAAATCTTCAGACAGAACAGATACCTCTCAACGCTAGATATTAAGAACACCTTTCATATAGACCCGGAGACATCAACCAAGATCATCACAGGCAAGTCTTTACAGGATGCGAATCTCATCAAGATTACCAATATGCAACCAGAACCTCCAGGCCCCCGCCGGGTGGTAAGTCAAAGCAGCAAAGGTGGATTGCTGACATCCATCCTTCTCATTGCCGTCATTGCCATGGCAACGCTTCAGGTCCGTGCATGGTGGATTAACCACAGCAATTCCGCAACCAAGCCACGTGCCATAAGCCCCAGGGCAGACCTGGGAAGCGATGAGCAGGCCACGATCAAGCTTTTTGAAACCACCTCGCCCAGTGTTGTCTTTATCACCACCACCAACCTCCGTCGCGGTTATTTCAGCCCCAATATCTACAAGGTTCCCAGGGGCACGGGTTCAGGATTCATCTGGGATAAGGCCGGGCATATCGTGACAAATTTCCACGTGATCCAGGGGGCCGACCAGGCAACGGTAACCCTCTGGGATAACTCCACCTGGGAGGCGCAAGTGGTGGGCACAGAACCTGACAAGGATATTGCCGTCCTGAAGGTCCAGACACCCATGGAACGCCTGAATCCGATCAGGGTCGGGGAGTCCAACAACCTGCAGGTCGGGCAAAAGGCCCTGGCAATTGGAAACCCCTTTGGCTTTGACCAGACCCTCACTACCGGGATTATCAGTGCGCTGGGGCGCGAGATTGAATCCGTAACCCGGCACCCCATTGTCGGCGTGATCCAAACCAATGCGGCAATCAACCCTGGAAACTCGGGCGGGCCATTGCTCGACAGCGCCGGGAGATTAATCGGGATCAACACCGCCATCTTCTCCCCCACCGGATCCAATGCGGGAATCGGTTTTGCCGTACCCGTTGATACCGTCAACAGGATCGTCCCGCAGTTAATTGAACATGGGAAGGTGATCAAGCCGGGGATGGGGATCAACCCTGCTTCGGATTCATTCGTCACCAATAACCTGAAGACAAGTGGAATCCTTGTCTTCAACGTGCTGCCTGGCAGCGGTGCTGAAAAAGCGGGCATGCAGCCAACACGGCAAACCGCAAACGGCCGCACCATACTGGGAGACCTCATCAAGGAAATCGACGGGCATGAAGTGAGCAACTCGAAAGATCTTTTTCGCATTCTCGACAAGAAGTCGGTGGGCGACACCATCGCTGTGACTGTTTATCGCAACGGCAAGAAAAAGCAGCTCAATGTAATACTTGGAGCCCTCAATAAATAGGGCGGGAAAATCCATGAATGGGTTCAGGTGAAATCCCTGAATCCGAATTCTTTCCCTAGTTCCAGGGAAAGCTCGAGTGTCTTTACACCTCCGGATGTTGTAGGATGCGTCAGGCAGCCGGCTGCACTGCAGGCACCGAAACTGAGACACTCCTCAAGGTTTCTGCCTTGATGAAGGCCAAGGAGCACCCCTGCAGCAAAGGCATCTCCGGCACCCGCGGCACCTTTCACCTCACTCGATGGGAGCCTCAGGGAACCGTGCTTCGCGCTCTTCCCATCAGATGCAACAACGACAGCCCCACAGGCAGAATGCACAATCACCCGGCAGCGCACACCGAGCTCAAGCACGGCCGCAGCCGCAGCCATCAAGCCTGCGGAATCATCCTCCCTCAGGGAACGGTCAAGAAGTGCACCGGCTTCCAGTTCATTGAGAAAAAGCGTATCCGTCTCGGGAAGGGACGGCAACACCACCTGGCTGAAGTTGCCCATGTGCACGCTCACGAGGTCGACCACGGTATGAAACCCCGCTTCTGAAGCTCTTCTCAAAAGGCGTGATGCCCCGGTCTTGCCATCGCTGCCACGCCGATCCAGGGTTTCCAGCAATAAAAGGTAGCCAAGGTAAAAGAATTCTGCACTGCTCTCAGCTAATTCCACATCACCATCATCAAGCAGGGCATTCGTCCCCGCCTGGTGAAAAAATGTCCGCCGCCCTGTCGCCTCAACTGACATGACGTCAGTATACGAGGTAGGAGCCAGTTCACTGGACTTGAGCCGGGATATATCAATGCCATGCTCCCGGCAATCCTCGAGAATCCAGCGCCCGTCAGCGTCATCACCCACGATACCTGCTGCCTGCAGTGGAAACTCCGCACCCAGTTTGGCGAGATCCTTCAACAGGTTATAAGGACCACCCCCATTGGCACTGGACTGCTCACTGATGAAAACCAGCGCATCCTCGTCAGGAAAGGCATCAACCAGCTTCACGTGGTCGACAATCCAGTTACCTGCGGCAAGGATACCGGAACGCTTCATGTCCAGTTGAGCTCGACCGCCTTGTTTTTCTCCTGTGACTGGAGGGCGGCAGCAAAAAGCCGTTGACTTGCAATGGCCTCAGTCGGCGTGACACATCCAAACCTGCCATCAAGCTCTCCCTCACGCTCTACTAGAAATGCCGCCCACATCTGCATGAGAATATCAGGAAATCCCGGCTCAAAAATACCCCCGGTGATGGTCTTGAAGGGGGTGGAGAATCCCAGGTCAACCCGTTGCCACTGCTGTTCAGTGCCACGGGAGAAGAGCCAAAGGGTCCGGGGCTGCTTGGTATTGAACCTTGCTCCCCCGTCCGTGCCAAGCACTTCGATAAACCAGCTGTCGGTCTCACCCGGTGCCATTCGCTTCATCTCAAGGCGCATGGGAACATCTTCCTCCTGCCCGCATTCCACCCAGGTATGCAAGAGGGCATTGTCCCAGGTATCACAGGATCCCCCCGGGCGCTCAGCGTAGCCTCTCTGGAGCTGTGCATAGACTGATTTTGGAAACCATCCCAGGCGAAACGGCACATGGCAGACATGCATGCCCAAATCCCCCATCACTCCAATATCCCCGCAGGTGGCAGACTGGCGTTTCCAGTTCGCCGCCTTATCTGGATCGAGGTCACTGCTGTGGTGAAATCCGGCCCGAACCTCGAGAATACGCCCCAGTTCGCCGGATTGTGCCGCGTTCACCACTCGTTGTGCCCCCGGAAAGAAAGGGAACTCCGAGCTGCAGCGCACAAACCGGCCTGATGCCTCACCAGCCGATGCAATCTGCCTGGCGGCGGCGAGATCAATGCCGAAAGGTTTCTCGGCCAGCAGGTCCTTTCCTGCTGCCAAAACATCCAGGTAAATCTGTGCATGCAGGTTGTGGGGAACCGCAACGTAAACAACATCAATTCCCCCATCATCAAGGAGCTCGTTGTAATCTGAGGTCAGCAAATCAACCCCTGGAACCTGCCTGAACCATTCAAGGGCATCGGGATTCAGGTCAGCCACCGCCCTGAGCCTTGGCATGACATTGCTGTCGTTGATCACAAACCAGCGGCCGAAGGCACTGGCAACCTCGCGTCCCATCAGCCCACCACCAATCACCCCCACATTGACCTCTTTGCCCATCATTACTTCTCTCTCAGGAATTGCTCCGCATCCGAGGCTGAAGCCCCGTCATGGACAACAGCCATCAATGCCGAGGTAATTCCGGCCGGGTTCTCGTGCTGTATGACATTGCGCCCATAGACAATCCCGGCAACCCCCTGACCCACAAGATCCTCCGTGCGCTTCAGGATTTCTGCATCGGAAACCTTGCCGCCACCCCTGACAAGCACGGGAACATCCCCGGCAATCTCAACCACACGGTGGTAAACCGAGACATCGTCTGTCGGGTCCGCCTTTACGATATCAGCCCCAAGTTCAACAGCCTGCCGGACCAGCGGCAGGATCTTCTCCTCATCACCATCCACCATGTATCCGCCAGCCTCCTCGTTGGGCCTAAACACAAGTGGCTCAACCATCATCGGCATTCCGTAGTCATCGCACTCGGGTTTCAACTCCAGGATATTGTCAATGCACTGGGAATGAACCTCGGGTGCCCCCGGGATCTGGAATAAATTCACACAAACACATGCCGCATCAAGCTGCACGGCCTGCAGGGCAGCATCGGCAATCATACTGCTGAAAGAGCACTCAGGCAGCTTTTTGCCATAAATATTGGCAACATCCACGCGCAAAACCAGTGACGGCTTGCCCCTGCCACGCACAGACTGCAAATGGCGGGCCTGGCCGACCGTCAACTGCACCGCATCGGGACCCGCTTCAACCACCGTGGCAATCGCCGCAGCCGCATCCTCAATACTGCTGAGGAATCCGTACTGATTAAAGAACCCGTGATCAATGGCAACATCAAAACAGCGGCCTGACTTGGCATTGAATAATCGATTAAGGCGGTAAGATTTCATGACGATTGATTGCCATATCCTAAACGCGTTGGAATAAAGATGAAACAAGCAACTTACATTGGTGACACCACGGCAAAAAAAATGCCCCTCCGCCAAAGCGGAATGGGCATTTTGCTTTCCCTTTATTCCCAGGGGAATAAAGGAATAATTCTGGCAACGACCTACTCTCACGCGACCTTTCGTCGCACTACCATCGGCGCTACAGCGTTTCACTTCCGTGTTCGGGATGGGAACGGGTGGTTCCACTGTGCTGTGGTCACCAGAGTCCACGCCTTGATGCAGCACCCTCATTTGCGATGAAGGGCCATCAAATCGCGACCTCTGCTGATCAAACAGAATTTAAAAAGAATATCAAAGAACTAGAAATTGGGATCTCCAATTCACTGACATCTGCATACGGGTAGAATTGTCCGAATGTTACTTTCCAGAGTCCCGGCCAAACGGCGCGGGTTAATCTCACGAAATCCGTGAGAACGGAGGATTGTGAAACAAGTCGAACGGATTATTAGTACTGCTAAGCTAAATACATTACTGCACTTGCACCCGCAGCCTATCAACGTGGTAGTCTTCCACGATCCTTCAGGGAAACCTCATCTTGGGAGTAGCTTGGCGCTTAGATGCTTTCAGCGCTTATCTATTCCGAGCTTAGCTGCCCGGCTATGCCGCTGACGCGACAACCGGAGCACCAGAGGCTCGTCAAACTCGGTCCTCTCGTACTAGAGTTTGAACCCCTCAAGTTTCCTACGCCCGCAGAGGATAGAGGACCGAACTGTCTCGCGACGTTCTGAACCCAGCTCGCGTACCACTTTAATCGGCGAACAGCCGAACCCTTGGGACCTTCTCCAGCCCCAGGATGTGATGAGCCGACATCGAGGTGCCAAACCGCGCCGTCGATATGAACTCTTGGGCGCGATCAGCCTGTTATCCCTAAGGTACCTTTTGTCCGATGAGCGACGGCGATTCCATATTCCACCGCCGGATCACTTTGGCCGACTTTCGTCTCTGCTCGACTTGTAGGTCTCGCAGTTAGGCAGGCTTATGCCAATGCACTCGAAACGCGATTGCCAACCGCGCTGAGCCTACCTTCGCGCTCCTCCGTTACTCTTTAGGAGGAGACCGCCCCAGTCAAACTGACCGGCTGCCATTGTTCCTCTGCCTGATTCAAGGCGAGAGGTTAGATTTCTCAACACCAAAAGGTGGTATCTCACTGGCGGCTCCCCAACCCCCTAAAGGGCTGGTTCAAAGCCTCCCACTTATGCTGAGTATTGAAATCGAAAAACCAGTGACAGCTTACAGTTAAGGTCTATAGGGTCTTTCCGTCCTTCTGCGGGTACGCGGCATCTTCACCGCGGCTACAATTTCACTGAGCTCCCTGTTGAGACAGCGCCCATCTCGTTGCACGATTCGTGCAGGTCGGAACTTACCCGACAAGGAATTTCGCTACCTTAGGACCGTTATAGTTACGGCCGACATTCACCAGGACTTAGGATCAAAGCTTTGCCCGAAGGCTAACATCTCCCCTTAATCTTTTGGCATTGGTCACGTGTCACATCCTATACTTCCACTTTCGTGTTCGCAGAATGCTGTGTTTTTGCTAAACAGTCGGATGGGCCCTTTCACTGCGCCCGGGACAAGTCCCGGGACCCCTTCTCCCGAAGTTACGGGGCTAGATTGCCGAGTTCCTTAACAGGGTTTCACTCTTGCGCCTTAGTATACTCTACTCACCCACCTGTGTCGGTTTACGGTACGGGCTCCTTTTTCTATGCACTAGAACTTTTCTTGGCGGATTTTTTAAGGGATCCAGATCACCCGAAGGTTCAACAGTCAGCTTGCGCCCCTGCCACTTTCAGCCGGCAGGCCCTTTCCAAATCCGCGTCCTTCTAGTTTAAATTAAAGGAGGTGCTGGAATATTAACCAGCTTTCCATCGCCTACGCCCTTCGGCCTCGGCTTAGGTCCCGACTAACCCTGGGATGACCAGCATTGCCCAGGAAACCTCGGGTTTACGGCGGCCAGGGATTTCACCTGGCTTATCGTTACTCATGTCTACATGCTCACTTCTCAACTCTCCACCGTCAGTCGCCTTATGGCTTCAATGTGTTGAGAACGCTCCTCTACCACGCACAGCAAGCTGTGCATCCAGAGCTTCGGTATAGTGCTTATCGCCAATCATTTTCGGCGCAGGATTTCTCGATGAGTCAGCTGTTACGCTTTGTTTAAATGGTGGCTGCTTCTAAGCCAACATCCTCACTGTCTATGAAATCCCACCTCCTTTCCACTGAGCACTATTTAGGCACCTTAGCTGCTGATCTGGGCTGTTTCCCTTTCGACTACGAAGCTTATCCCCCGCAGTCTCACTGCCGCGTTCCACCCCCTGGTATTCGGAGTTTGGTTGAGTTTGGTACCCGGGTATGGGCCCTAGCTCATTCAGTGCTCTACCCCCAGGGGTCAGCACGCGACGCTGCACCTAAATGCATTTCGAGGAGAACCAGCTATCACGGGGTTTGATTAGCCTTTCACTCCGACCCACAGCTCATCCGAACAGTTTTCAACCTGTACCGGTTCGGTCCTCCACAACGTTTTACCGTTGCTTCAACCTGGCCATGGGTAGGTCACCTCCGTTTCGGGTCTAGCGCCTGCGACTATGGTCGCCCTATTCGGACTCGCTTTCGCTACGCCTACGCACCAAAAGTGCTTAAGCTTGCCACAGACACTAACTCGTAGACTCATTAAGCAAAAGGCACGCGGTCACCCCCGAGGGGGCTCCCACACCTTGTAGGCACACGGTTTCAGGTTCTATTTCACTCCGCTCACAGCGGTACTTTTCACCTTTCCCTCACGGTACTTGTTCACTATCGGTCGCCAGTTAGTATTTAGCCTTACGCCATGGTCGGCGCAGATTCATACGGAGTTTCACGTGTTCCGTATTACTCAGGGAACCCCTAGGCTCCTTCACGTTTTAAAGCACAGGACTTTCACCTTCTTTGGTGCTGTTTTCCAAACAGCTTACTCTAACGTTCCAGATACCATATTGGGCCCTACAACCCCGATGGCAAAGCCATCGGTTTGGGCTGATCCGCTTTCGCTCGCCACTACTTACGGAATCGCATTCGCTTTCTTTTCCTCCGGTTACTGAGATGTTTCACTTCACCGGGTTCGCGTATCCTCCCCTATATATTCAGGGAGGAACGTATTCCTATTACGGAATACAGGTTACCCCATTCGGAAATCCCCGGGTTATAGCGTAAGTGCCGCTATCCGAGGCTTATCGCAGCTTATCACGTCCTTCATCGCCTTCTGGCACCAAGGCATCCACCGTGTGCCCTTAGTAACTTGTTTCTTGATCCAACGACCGCTTTTCACTTTAAAAAGCAAGCAGCGGCAAAATTGGTCTAGAAGCCGTTTTCACTAAAGACTTTGCAAGATTGAACCCGGCCAAAGTTCGGCCAAGGGCTCTATCAAATAAAATTGCAGATTGTTCTACCCAGTATGCAGATATCAAGGAACAGGAAAGTCCCGGAAAAGAAAGGTCTCGACTATCATCTCCACCCAGGCGGGTTAGGAAATGGTGGGTCTGACAGGACTCGAACCTGTGACCCCCGCCTTATCAAGGCGGTGCTCTAACCAGCTGAGCTACAGACCCGCTGGACATCAGGAGCACGTGGCCCACCAAAAAAGATTGGTGGAGGCATGCGGATTCGAACCGCAGACCCTCTGCTTGCAAAGCAGATGCTCTACCAACTGAGCTATGCCCCCGAAAGGTAATTGCCACGGTTAAATGACCGGGGTTCCCACGGGAAGTCGGGAAAATTTGAAAAAACTAAGTTGTACGTTGCGGGCACTGCCATCGTGATAATGATGCGAGTTATGTAAGGAAGAAAATCTTCCATACTTCAAGCTTTGAGCTTGAGGTCGCCTTGAGCTTTCGCCCTTGGCATGCACCCTTGCTTTGTTCCAGGAGCTACCTGGAGCTTTAGGTGTCGACCTATCCGCTTTTACTTCCTCCGGTTATTAGAGAGAAGTAACCCCATGTGAGTAGGGATTCACGGAATGCTCCTTAGAAAGGAGGTGATCCAGCCGCAGGTTCCCCTACGGCTACCTTGTTACGACTTCATCCCAGTTACCAGCTACACCGTGGGCACCTACCTCCTTGCGGTTGGTAAGGCGACTTCGGGTGCGGCCGGCTTCCATGATGTGACGGGCGGTGTGTACAAGACCCGGGAACGTATTCACGGCACCGTAGCTGATGTGCCATTACTAGCGATTCCAGCTTCATGTGGGCGAGTTGCAGCCCACAATCCGAACTGAGCCCAGTTTTTGAGATTTCCTCCACCTCGCGGTATTGGTTCACATTGTACTGGGCATTGTAGTACGTGTGCAGCCCTAGGCGTAAGGGCCATACTGACTTGACGTCGTCCCCACCTTCCTCCTGTTTAATACAGGCAGTCTGACTAGAGTCCCCGACATTACTCGCTGGCAACTAATCATAGGGGTTGCGCTCGTTGCGGGACTTAACCCAACATCTCACGACACGAGCTGACGACAGCCATGCAGCACCTGTGCATGTCCGGCCGAACCGACAATCTGCTTTCACAGATCTACGACAAGCATGTCAAGCCTAGGTAAGGTTCTTCGCGTTGCATCGAATTAAGCCACATACTCCACCGCTTGTGCGGGTCCCCGTCAATTTCTTTGAGTTTTAGCCTTGCGGCCGTACTCCCCAGGCGGCGCGTTTAACGCGTTAGCTCCGGCACGGACAGGGTCGAACCTGCCCACACCAAACGCGCACCGTTTACTGCTAGGACTACAGGGGTATCTAATCCCTTTCGCTACCCTAGCCTTCGTGCCTCAGCGTCAGTTAGTGTCCAGAGTCTCGCCTTCGCCACTAGTGTTCCTCACGATATCTACGCATTTCACTGCTACACCGTGAATTCCAGACTCCCCTCCACTACTCTAGCTTGGCAGTATCGGATGCAGTTCCGGGGTTGAGCCCCGGGCTTTCACATCTGACTTACCATGCCGCCTACGCACGCTTTACGCCCAGTGATTCCGAACAACGCTTGGGACCTTCGTATTACCGCGGCTGCTGGCACGAAGTTAGCCGTCCCTTCCTCTTGAGATACTATCAAGACCCGATCGCTATTAACGATAGGTTTTTACTCTCTCATGACAGGAGTTTACAACCCTAGAGCTGTCATCCTCCACGCGGCGTCGCACCATCAGGCTTTCGCCCATTGTGAATGATTCTCGACTGCTGCCACCCGTAGGTGTCTGGACCGTGTCTCAGTTCCAGTGTGACTGATCATCCTCTCAGACCAGCTACCCGTCGTCGCCTTGGTGAGCCGTTACCTCACCAACAAGCTGATAGGCCGCGAGCCCATCCAGAAGTGCCAGGTCTAAAAGATCCCCGACTTTAATCTCCAAGAGATGCCTCTTGGGACCACATACGGTATTAATCCACCTTTCGGTGGGCTATCCCCTGCTTCTGGGCAGGTTGCTCACGTGTTACTCACCCGTTCGCCACTAGATCTCGCAAAGCAAGCTTTGCTAAATCTCGTTCGACTTGCATGTCTTATCCACGCCGCCAGCGTTCGTTCTGAGCCAGAATCAAACTCTCCGAAAAGAAAGTATGTAGCCTTTCAAGCCGGCAAGCCGGTCGAAAGGCAAATATTCTGACGGGAATCAGGGTGCCTACTTTCAAGCACCCTGGTTACCGCGCACCACATCACTTCAAGCGAGTGGCACGCAACGCACAAATTAGCTTTTTCAATTTTCGTTTCGATCAAGCGATGACGTAAACGTCTCCACTTAATCAAACCTGTCTTCTCAAAGAACACCTTCTCCAGAAGACACGTTGAAAAATGCACTCGAAGGTACAGATTGGCAACTCAAGCCTCCCGGGAGCCCGACGTATTCCGGTCGGCGGGCGAAGATTATAGTCGATTGCTTAATTTGGTCAAATTTTTTTGACTCAATTAAACGCTATTTGAACTGTAATTGATTAAGAAGCGCGAAATATTTTGTGAATCCCTGAATTTACAAACCTGCTACACCCTAATTATCAATCACATCCGGCCAATCGGTATGAAAATATTCCCCGGGGGGGCGATCCACACGCTCGTAAGTATGGGCACCAAAAAAATCCCTCTGTGCCTGAAGAAGGTTGGCCGGAAGGCGCTCAGAGCGGAAACTATCGTAATATCCCAGTGAAGCACTGAAGGCAGGCACGGGAATGCCCCGCCTTATCGCAAGGCAGATCACCTCACGCCAGTTCTCTTCACTGCGATTGAGAATCTCCCGGAAATATTCATCAAGCATCAAATTTCCAAGGTTGGGATCCCTGCTATACGCCTCAGTGATCCGGTTCAGGAATCGGGCCCTGATTATACAGCCTCCGCGCCATATCCGTGCAATCGAACCAAGGTCCAATCCCCACTTATGGGCAATACCGACCTGTTTCATCAGGTCCAACCCCTGGGCATATGAAATAATTTTCGAGGCATGCAGTGCCGCTTCCACCTTCTGGACCATCTCCTCCTTACTCCATCCACTTCCAACCGGATCTTCAACCGAAGGCCCGCTGAGTTGTGGCGATGCAATAACCCGCTGCTCCTTCATCGAGGAAAGTATCCTTGCCTCAACGGCTGCGTTGATAGTCGAAATGACGACACCGTTCTCAACCCCGCTCATGACAGTCCAACGACCGGTTCCCTTCTGACCCGCCCGGTCCATGATCACATCAACCACGGGTTGTCCGGTCTCGGGATCCTTCTGCTCAAGGATCTTGCTCGTAATCTGGATCAGGTAACTTTCCAGCTCGCCGGCATTCCATTTCCGGAATACCTCCGAAAGCTCCTCAGCCGTAAAGCCGCTGGATTTCAAGAGATTGTAGGCCTCGCAAATTAACTGCATATCGCCATATTCAATACCATTATGCACCATCTTGACATAATGGCCGGCTCCACCCGGTCCTATATGTGTCACGCACGGCTCACCATCCACCTTGGCGGCAATCGCCTCAAAGACAGGCCTGATCAGTTCCCAACTCTCCTGGTCACCACCCGGCATGATAGCAGGTCCCTTCAGTGCCCCCTCTTCACCACCTGAAACACCTGTCCCGATAAAGCGTAAGCCTTTTTGGCAAAGATCCTTGGCCCGGCGTTCCGAATCAGTGAACAAACTGTTTCCGCCGTCAATAATCAAGTCGCCCTCCTCCAGCAGCGGGACCAGTTGCTCTATAACGGCATCAACGGGGGAACCCGCCTGGACCATGAGCATTACCTTGCGGGGACGCTCAAGGCTTGATACAAAACCTGCCAAGCTCTCATGCCCTTGGATGGTGGTTCCCTTTGCCGGACCATTCATGAAATCCGTCATGGTCTCAATTGTGCGGTTATAAACCGAGGCACTAAACCCCCTGCTGGCTATATTGAGCACAAGGTTTTGTCCCATGACCGCGAGGCCAATCAATCCGAAGTCACTCTTGCTCATCTTGTCACTTAGCTCTTAGTATCAGTAAAATTCATGAAACCGCATCAGTTTCCTGACGGCACTCAATTAGCAAAAAGGAACTTTCGCAACCTCCAATGCAAACTTTAGACTTCCTGCTCACAAGCGATCCCATCCCCTCTGAAGAGCCGGAATGGAACTCGGAATTTGGTGCAGAGACGGTCTTTTGGGGAGTGGTGCGCGGCACCGAGGCCGGAAAGCCGATTACCGGAATCAACTACACGGCTTACCCCAGCATGGCAGAAGAAAAACTCCGGGAGATAGGAAATGAGGCTGGCAAAATTTTCTGCCCTCACCGGGCACAAATTATCCACAGGACCGGCATGGTATATGCTGCAGAGCCATCCGTGGTCATTCGGATCGGTTGTGCCAGGAGCCGTGAAGCCTTCGAAATATCACGATGGTATCTGGACAAACTCAAGAGAGTAGTACCCATTTGGAAAGATGTGGTCCCCAAGGGCAATCATTCATGAATATACCCAATAAACTCACACTGATCCGGCTGCTCTTGACTGCAATCTTTGTTGCTGTTGCCTCCCTGCCTGAACTCGCCTGGCAATATACCATTGCCATGGTGCTATTCTTAACGGCATCACTAACTGACTTTCTGGACGGTTATCTGGCCAGGAAAATGAATCTGGTGACTGACTTTGGCAAACTGATGGATCCCCTGGTCGACAAGATCCTGATCAGCGCGGTCTTCATCATGCTCACATCCACCGGACTGATAGCGGCATGGATCACCATCGTGATTATAAGCCGGGAGTTCCTGGTGACCGGTTTACGTCTGCTTGCCTCAACCCAGGGCGCAGTGCTAATGGCTGACTCCCTGGGCAAGTGGAAGACTGTGGCACAAATTGCCGCTGCCACCTATTTTTTGATGCATCAAGGAGGACTGAACAAGGAATCCGCACTTTCCTTTCTGGACAACTTGATACCGATCCAGGTTGGCGTCGGACTACTCTGGCTTTGTGTCTTGCTTACGATCGTCTCCGGTTTGTCATACATGCGGAGTAACCGACACCTGATCCAGAGTATTTAAGAGGAATACCTTGGGCATTCCCGGCTTAAGCAAATCCCTTGCCGCTTTAGCCGATCTGCTTAATCCCTGCCATCGAACAAGCGACGCTGCGGAACATTGATAATGTCATTGGACTTGATCTTTATATTATCCTTGTTGTCGGTCTGGGATAAATCGTGATAAGACGCCTTCCCTGCCCTCGTCAGCTTGACCTTCCTGGCATTTGCAAACGGGTTAAACCCTCCACAGCGCGCAATGGCATCAAGCATGGTTAACCCCGGGATAATTCCCACTGTTCCCGGACTCTTTACCTGCCCGAGAATACTGGCATAACGCTGAACCCCTGAGGCTTCACCAAGAGTAATGGTGATATTTGGCTTGGTGAAAATCTCAGCCGCCTTGTAGGCAGCCTCAATTTTTCGAGCCAGTTCAGATGGACGGCAACCATTCGCTTCCATCTCCTTTTCAAGGTATAGCAGCTTAATGGTGCCGGTATCACTGATCGTATAGGTCTGGCTGATGGATGCCTGGTCATCGGCAGGCACACCTGCAAGGCGCAATAGAAAAGACTGACCCTTTTCCAATTGGGGTTCCTGTGCACAAACTGCAGTGACTCCGATGGATGCCAATAACACCATGGCACAAGCCCTGATGGCAATATATTGAATGGACAGCATAACCTCTGGCTTAACTATACCACACCTCACCTAATATTCATCCTCCGCGTGATTGGCTGCCTCAGCCACCTCCAGCTCGTTCTTATCACCGGAACTCTCATCCAGGAATTCATCCTGGGCAGTCTCCTGGATATTGCTCGGAGAATAATAGGTATAGTAACTTGTATAATATTGATATTGGTTATCAGAGCGCACATCGACGTTATTGAGAACAACTCCAAAAAGGTCTCCGCCCACATTTTCCACCGCTTGCTTGACCCTGACCAGCATGGCCCTTGGCAACTTGCGATGCTGAATCACGGCCATCGTCAGGTCAGCCTCGGAAGCCAGCACTGAGGCATCACTGACCCCGAGAATCGGCGGCGAGTCGACAAGCACAAGATCAAACCGGCTCTTTACATCAGCCATCAGCTCAGACATGCGCCTTGAATTGAGAATTCCCGCTGCATCAGCAGGCAGGATACCTGAAGGCATGAAATAAAGGTTTTCAACCGGCGTCTGCAGGATCACATCCTCCAGGACCAGGTCGGTTGTCAGGTAATTGGTCAACCCGACAGAATTGTTGACATCAAAGAATGTATGCAACTGGGGTCGGCGCAAGTCGGCGTCAATCATCAAGGTGGTGTAGCCACCCTGAGCACAAACATAAGCCAGGTTCACCAGTGTCGTTGACTTCCCCTCACCAGCTCCGCCACTGACAATGGAAATTGCGTTGGCATCGGCACTTCTCCTGTTGAATTCAATGTTGGTGCGCAGGATACGGTAGGCCTCGGCATCAGGAGCCAGGCCGCTCTGCTTATGCAGGATGCCGACTTCATTTGGAATCACGGCAAGAACCGGAACACCAAGGTAACGCTCAACATCCTCCAGTGACTTCACGGAAGTGTCCAGATATTCAAGGAAGAATGCCATCCCGACTCCAAACACCAGACCAACAACCGCCCCGAGGATGATGTGAAGTTGGATGTTCGGGCGGGCTGGAAGCAACTGTTCGACAGCATTCTCGTGAATCACGATTGGAGTCTGTGTGCTGCCCACGTCGATACTCTCCTTATCAAGGTTCTCCTGCATCTTGTTAAGCACCTCTTTGCTTAGCTCATAATCTTTCTTGGCATCAATGTATTCGAGGTTTTCCCTCCGCTCCCTGAGTGAACGCTGCTCGACATCCTCCTTTGTCGCCTTGGTGTTCAGCAGGGTCTGTTCTGCCATCGAGAGCCTCGTGCCAAGGGCACTCTTCGCCGTGTCCACTGCCTCGAGCAGCATTTCCTTCAACAGTTCAATCTGCCTGTCGAGGTTCAGGCTCTTGGGGTGCTTATTCCCCACACCGCTTTCCCGGAGTGACTCCCGTGTCAGCAGGGCAGTCTGGTAGTCCGGGTAACGCTTGGTTAATGTCTGGTTGTTAACCCCTAGATCAACGGCGGCCTTGATCAATTCGTCGCCATCCAGATCCTGCAACGCCTTGATGGTTGTTCGCAAATCCTGAATGCTTCCCTCCGCAGTAAATTCCTCCTCCTTGGCCCGCATGACCAGCGATCCAATGCCGGTATTTGGTTGACTGCCCCGCAGCCACGAAGGTGTTCCAAGCTGCAGGTCAACCACCCTGTACTGTTCCATCTTGTCCAGCATGGCTGCACGCAGTTTCTCCAGCTTGGCTTTCTGTTTCTCAATCTGGTTGGTCAGCGTATCCAGGGCCCGTGATGCGCGCTCCTGCATCTCATTCACCCGGCGGACACGGTAGGATGTGGCCACCTCATTGGCAATATCCGCAGCAAACTTCGCATCAGTATAATATACCTCAATATCAATCAGGTCTGTCCCGCGAACATTCTCGGTATTTATTTGATCCTTCAGTAGCTGGAAAGCCGCCTGCTCATTCTGCACTCCGAATTCCTGGACCAGTTCAAGGTTGTTAATCACGAGCATGAGCGTTTTACGGCTCTTGATGATCTCAAACTGGGTCTGCATGAACGTCATGTGGGGCGAGGCATTGCCCGTATCCGCTATGGATCCCGTCTCACGAAAGACCTCCAGCTCATTGGCTTGACGCTGAACCTGTAACTGGACCTTGCCCAGGTATTCATTGGGGCGCAGGTAGGCAATAACCAAAGCGGTCATGAACACCAGGAAAAATGCCAGCATGATAACCGGAAATCGGTTCCGCAGAACCTGCCAATAATCCAGTGCGTGAAGCTTTATTTCACTTTGTTCAGGCATTAATCGGTTTGTATAGACTGGGGGACTCGCCAATACGTCACGATGGCTTGCGCAAACGGTATGTGGAATTGCCTTTTACTCAACAAATATTAACAAATTGTCGGGAAAGGATCCCCCAGGTGAATATAGACAATCCACGCCGTAAATTGTTCAAGATTTTCAGCCGGATATGCTCCGGCTAAAACTTGATTTGCATGCCCGCCGATACGCGATGCCTGACAAAATCCCTGAAGACATCATCAGATTCCATCGAAATATAGGAATACTTTGCGTTGAGGTCGATATTTGAATAAAGCCGATAATTCACTCCAAGGTTGATCGTCTTCATCACCTCAGCCAGTTCAATCAGCTCAGGCCGTTCAAAATTATAACTGTGATAGGTCATCCCGAAATTACTTCGCAACCGATCGGTAAAGGAATATGAAAGGTTCAGTGATGAGTTCCAACCTGTTCTCGAGTTGGCCTTGTTAGAGGCAAGCTCACCGTCCTCATAACCGAAACGGTTAATCCAGGACAACTGAGTCTTTTCGGTCACGTTATAACGCAGCGAGGTTTCCAGATGAGGTTGCCAGTCATCTTCATACCCGTTGTCAAATGAGCGCGTTTGTACACCGGCCATGAGCGTGCCACGCAACCTCAGGTTAAAATTGCGGTTAAGGCCGGCAAGCAGGTAGTGTGCCCCGTAATCATAGTCAGCAATATCATAATCTGAAGTGATAAAGCGGTATTCACCAACAACGTCACTGACCACATTGAGGACATAGCGCATCTCCTGGGAGATATTGTAGGTAAACTTATCATTTGAGGCCGCACTTGTCTCATCTTCATAGCTAATCCCGCTGACGCCCACCCGGGTGATTGAACTCAAGCGACGATTAAAGGCATACGTCAACGAGGCGTTGTTATGGCCATAATAGTAATGGGAAAGCCGGCGCGGAACCGCCACGCCAATCTGCAGGTCCGGTTCAATCGAGTAGGAGAGGTATGACTTATTGGCAAAAGTCGCCCTCGGGGTGATCTTGTGATAAAAATTCACGGATCCATCAGCGGAATTGAATGTCGTGTCGTCCCGCTCCAGATAATAGATGGTTGCAAAGCCGGCGTTGAGGCCCAGATGCGTTTTACCCCTGACGGTTGAATAGGCACCTGACAAGCGGCCTTGAGCATATGCAGAGGAATCCTCCACAAACTTGGGGCGACTGCCCACGTTGCTGTCATAGCCAAAAACCGTCGAGATCGTCGTGGTAAAAGGCAGGCTCGAGTCAAAGTCCTCCGTTTCACTGAGAATACCGATATCCGCAAGGTTCTGGGCAAAGACACCTGAAGTGAATGCTCCCAGAAAAATAGCAATGAGTTTAGAATTTTTGATCATTTTCGGGCTAAATGTCACCTTCTTTAAATAAAAAGGCGTTATAGAAAGCGTCTCTTTGCGCGTGTTTTAAAAACTTAACAGGGGCAAGTCAATGCAGAACCTAAAAAAATTGCCTTAACCTGATGATTAAGGAAGTCCTGCAACCTCCTCAGGCGACTGATTGGTGGGCGAAGCCGGGAACAGATCCTCC
>CACIUL010000036.1 GCA_902589825.1 uncultured Verrucomicrobiota bacterium | reverse complement strand
GTTGAGTTCAGCCAGGCCATCCGGCTTGGATGCGGCATCATTGGGATCAGTATTAAACGCGATCTCGGCACCGTCTCCCACCCCGTCACCGTCGGTATCAAACTCAGCCGGGTCAGAACCGTGGTCATTGACCTCCTCGCCATCATCAAGCCCGTCATTGTCGGTGTCCGCCTCGGTCGGGCTGGCCCCGGCAGCCACGTCAGCCGAGTCACTTAACCCGTCATTGTCGGTGTCCGCCTCGGTCGGGTCACTGCCGTATTCCTCAAATTCATCCAGGTCACTGAGTCCGTCCTCGTCAAAGTCGGCGACGCCGTCACCACTCAAGTCGGTAAGGTTGCCCACGTAGTTGATCTCCCACCAGTCAACCAGGCCGTCTTCATCCTCATCGGTGGAAGCCAGCTGGATGGTGTAGATGGGCGGGCTTCCCCCCGCCACGTCGCCCAAGGCGACCCGGGCAAATCCGGGACCGCTGATACTGACATCACCCCAGTCGCCGCCGCCTTCCTCAACCATCAGGTTGGAAAACGGGCAAAGCGCCTTCACCGAGATGTTGAAGGTCATCGTGTGGTTGTCCGGGCAGCAGTTGTGACCGGTCTGGCGCGGGCCGTCCGGTGTGTCGATCACGAAGTAGTTGGTGTCATCGGCCCCGAGGTGGATGGTGTAGTCACCGGCCTCAAGCTCCACGTAGCCGTCCACACGGATGGAGAAGTGGTCCCCGCCACCGTCGATGTAGGGCAGGTTGCCGCCGCCCGGGGTGTTGAATCCACCGTTGCCGTGGTCAAAGTAGGGCTGCACGGCGGTCATGGTGCGTGTCGGCGGCCAGTTTTCAGGGTTCACAACCACCCGGTCCCAGTTTTGGTTGGTGTTGTTGTGCGCCATGACACCACCCGGGTAGTGGTTCTCCTGCATCGTCAGGCCCGGTTCATTGAAGTTGACCTCAAACCCGGCACCACCCGGGGCATCAATAATCGTTGGGAAGCTTGGTTGCACAAGCTGCACATCCGGCTTGCTATCCTCATCAAGGGGATCGGTGCCCGCAATGACCTCGGCACCGTCACTGGCTCCGTCGCCATCCGTGTCGGGGTTAAGCGGGTTGGTCTCGTGGGTGAATACTTCCTGACCATCATTGAGCCCGTCCCCGTCGGTGTCTGCCACCACGGGGTTGGTGCCGGTGTCCGTGGCACTGGCGAACGTGCCGGTATTTGTCTCCACGTTGTCCTCAAGCCCGTCGGCATCGGTATCCTCCTCGGTCGGGTCAGTGCCGTTCTCAAATTCATCGTAGTCGGATAATCCGTCCTCATCAAAGTCGCCAGCCAGTCCGTTCAAGGTGGTCAGGTCATTGGCATACTTCCTTTCCCACCAGTCGGGAAGCGTGTCTTCATCCTCGTCTGCCGCGTCAACCGGAGTGGCACCGTCGGCAAGGTCGGCAATATCGCCGGGGCTCAGGACCGAGTTCCAGATGGCCACCTCGTCCATGATCCCGCGATATGGCTCGGTCCCACCATTACGGCCACCGATAATCATCGCGTTGCCGACATTCGGCGGGTTCTTGTCCCATTGCCCGTCAAGCACACCGTCAAGGTAGATCTGCCCCGTCCTGCTGGTCGCGTCCCACGTCCAGGTCGCATGGACCCAGCCGTCAGTGGCCGTGTTGGCAAAGTAGCCCTTGAGATCGGTTCCTCCATTCTGATCCGAACCCCAGTGCGCATGGTGCAAAAACATGTTGTTGCGGATGCCGTTGTGGATCCCCTGGCTCTCCTGGCCAAAAACATAGCGCTCAGCACCATCATTATCGCGGTCGGGCTTCAGCCACGCCACCATCGTGTATTGCTGCAGGTCATTGAGTGAATGGATCCCGGGAAGCTTGAGATGCCCGCCGGCAAATGATGCCCCACCCGAGGGGGAAGGACCGTTCGGGGCTCCGGTGGGCACACCAAGCACATTACCGCTGACACTGACCGGATTGGCTGTGTCACTCTGGTCCTGCCAGGGATCGGCGCCCTCAAAGTTCAGGTAAAGCAGGGGCTGGGGAATCTGAGCTGCCAGCCGGGTAGTGGTAGACACGGCAAATACAGCAAGGATCAGTGAAAGGAAAAGGAGGGCTCTTGTTTGCATAGGTTACTGGGATTCAGTCCATAATGAAGGATAACGGGTAAGGATAGAAGAAAAAAAAACTATTTTATATGAAACTCGTTTCAATGCCTCCCGGATGGACAATCGCTTCTATTTGCAGGCCATAATCAGGAACTGTGCAGTGTGCACTCACGTCACTGGCTAAAGCCGACCCCACAAAAGGTTAACGACACCGTAATAAAAAGGGTTGCAGGCTGCGCACAGCCTTAAAAATCCTCTAAGCAAACAACGCCTGTGGAACGGAAACCGACTCAGTCCCTGTCAGTCGCTGATCTAGACCCTGAAAGCGGAATGTCACCTTTTCATGATCCATTCCGAGGGCATGAAGGATGGTCGCATGCAGGTCACGTATTAGAACAGGGTTTCTTTTCACGTAATACCCGAAATCATCCGTTTCACCATAACTGATCCCTCCACGGATCCCCCCACCCGCCATCCAGATGGAATAGGCCTCCTTATGGTGATCACGGCCTGCACCGGCAAGCTTTGCCCCCTGGAACATCGGTGTGCGCCCGAACTCTGCACCCCACACAATCAGGGTCTCATCAAGCAATCCTCGCATCTTGAGGTCCTTGATCAACGCGGCAATAGGTTGGTCGGTTTCCTTGGCTTTTTTACCAATAGCCTTCTGGATGCCTCCATGATGATCCCATGAGGAGTTATATAACTCCACAAATCGCACACCCCGTTCAACCAAGCGCCGTGCCTGCAGGCAATGCCTGGCAAACGTTCCCTTCCCATACATATTCCGGATCTCTTCAGGTTCGGTGGTAATGTCTGTCAGCTCAGGAACCGACATCTGCATCCGGAAAGCCAGCTCATACTGCGCCATGCGCGTGCGGATCTCCGGGTTCTCCGTATTCTGCAGTTCGAGGGCATTCAGTTCACCGATGCCATCAAGGATGCGGCGACGACGCTCTCGGGTCACCCCTTTCGGGTTGGATAAGAAAAGTACCGGGTCGCCGTCACTGCGAAACTCAACCCCTTGGTAGACACTGGGCAAGAACCCGTTATTCCACAGGCTGGCTCCGGCACCTGCCACACCTCCCGAGACCATCACGACATAGGCGGGAAGGTCACTGCACTCTGATCCAAGGCCATAGGTAACCCACGAACCGAGGCTTGGGCGGCCAATCCGGTTGAGCCCCGAGTGAAAGAACATCTGTGCAGGCGCATGGTTGAAATCCTCAGTTGTCATCGAGCGCACGATGGCTATCTCCCCGGCAACGCTCTTCAAGTGCGGCAATATCTCAGAAATCTGCTGACCCTCGTTGAGGGTCTCAAACTTGAAGGGCGAAGCCATCATCTTAGGGTGTCCGCGCAGGAAAGCGAAACGCTTACCCTCGATAAACTCATCAGGTGCCGGTTTGCCATGGAATTGCTGCAACCTGGGCTTGTGATCAAAGAGGTCCAACTGGGATGGCGCCCCGACCATGTGCAGGAAAATGACCGACTTGGCACGTGGTGCAAAGTGCCCGGAAAGCGGAACGTTGGGCCCTGCGTTCTTCGCGGCCGACTCACCATCAAGCAGGTGGTTGAAGGCAAGTGTTCCCACTCCCATTGCCCCTCCCCCGCGCAGGAACGCCCGCCGGGCAATCCTTGTTCTGGCTTCCTTGATTTCCATCCTTTAGCGATCCCTATTTGGTGATTGTTTCGTGCAGGTTGAGAAGTGTCGTGGCCACATCAAACCAGGCCTCAACCTCTGACCCGTCGGTATCAAGGGAAGTAAAATAAATCCGGCGGAGTATTTCAATTTCATCCGCCCCTGGATGACGGCAAAGGGCAATCCGAAAAGCATGCGCAAGGCGCCTGGTCGCGTCCATGTCCTCGGTTTCTTGCTGAATGCGTGCAGCAAAGGCTCGCGCCATCTCGACATAGGCCGGATCATTCATCAAAGTAAGTGCCTGCAATGGCGTATTGCTCGACTGCCGCATTACTGTGCATGCCCCCCGGTTCGGGGCATCAAAATTGGCAAAGCTTGGGTAATGGGCAGAACGACGCCACAGGGTATAAATCCCGCGGCGATGCAGGTCTTCGCCATCGGAAAGGTAATAGGTATTGTCCACCTCACCAATTACCCGCCACACCTTATCCGGTTGTACAGGCCTTACCGGCGGCCCCAGCATCTTGCCGGAAAGCAGCCCCGAGATTGCCAGCGCATTATCACGCACCAACTCGGCAACAAGCCGATTACTTGGGCCTCTGGCGTAGTAGGCATTGCCAGGGTCCCTGGCACGCTTGGCCCCGCCGGTCACTGCACTCTGCCTATAGGCAGCAGAAAGCACAATACGCCGGATGATACGCTTCATCGACCAGGCATCATCATCACGGAAAGTGACTGCAAGCCAGTCAAGCAGCGCGGGATGGGTCGGTTTGTTTCCCTGCAGGCCAAAATCATCAAGCGTGGTCACCAGTCCCCGGCCAAACAACTCCGCCCATATACGGTTGACTGCCACCCTCGCAGTCAGCGGATTATCCGGTGAAACAATCCAACTCGCCAGACCAAGCCTGTTTTTGGGTTGCCCTTCCGGGAAAGGATGTAAAGCGGAGGGGGTTGCCGGCTTTACCTCCCTGCCCGGTGTGAGGAAATCACCCCGCTTCAATACAAAACTCCTGCGCGGCTTGTCCATTTCTTTCATTACCCTTGAAGCGAATCCTATCTGAAAGCTTCCCTTATTGATATCCTTCATGTGACGGTTCACCTTCTGTTCAAGCTTAACGAGAATCTTTGCCTCCTCGCCCTTCTTGAACAGCGACTTCTTGATTGCCGTTGCCTCCCTGAAAGTGCGCTTATCTTTGCCAATGAGAACCAATGCCTTCGGTGCCTCCTTCTTTAACCCGGCCAACCTCTCCTCGGGTAATTCCCGGCAAAACTCCTCCACTTTCGCAATAAAGTCCTGTTCTGCGGCCATTAGCTTGACACGTATCTCTGCACAGCGTGCCTTCTCTTCTGCAGTTAAAGGGACATCCACATCCGGGCCTATATATTTCATGCCGGCACCATTCGGCTCGATGCGCCTGCCCTCCTGTTGCGTGTTATTAAAGAAAGCGGCCATCGAGTAATACTCTTCAATGGAAAAAGGGTCATGCTTGTGGTCATGACACTGGGCGCATGCCAGGGATGTCCCAAGCCACACGGTCCCCGTGGTGTTGACGCGGTCCACAACCTGCTTGATACGGTCCTCCTCCGCATCCGTTCCGGCTTCCAGGTTTAATATCGGGCCGCGGTGAAACCCGGTGGCGATGACCTGGCTCTTGGTTGCGTTTGGCAAAAGATCACCAGCAAGTTGTTCCGTGGTGAACCGGTCATATGGCATATCAGCATTGAGGGCGCCAATGACCCAGTCACGGAAAGGCCACACATTGCGGAAACCGTCCCTCTGGTAACCGTCAGAATCAGCATAGCGGGCAAGGTCAAGCCAGCCAATGGCCCACTTCTCGCCAAATCCCGGCATCGCAAGCAGGCGGTCAACAATCCTTGCATAGTGCCCATCGGACGGATCAGCCAGGAAAGCATCCGTCTCGGCTATAGAGGGAGGGAGGCCAATAAGATCGAGATAGACACGACGCAGCAAGCGGGCGGGCTGCGCCTGCCCGCCGGGAAGCAGGCCTGCATTGTCCATCTCCGGGAAAAGAAACCGGTCTATGGGGGTTTTTGCCCACGATTCATTGTCCGCGGCAGGCGGCGCAGGCCTTGCCGGCACGACATAGGACCAATGCGGCTGCGCACTGCCAACCACTGAGGAAAAGGCCAGTGCGAACAGCGTGATGAATCCCGGGCGCATTGGCTCTATCCCATTACCTGGTCACTTTAAGGGTCCCGTGCATCAGTTGTGCATGGCCGGGGTAAGTGCAGATGTAGGGATAATCGCCGGGCTCTGAGGGCACCGTCATGTAAAGGATGTATTTGCGGTTTGGAGCAACCTGCGGGGTGGAGGCCAGCACCTCCGGGATATCAGGAATAAAGTTCTGCTCAATGGCCTTTGCCCCAATGGCCAGCGTGGCCTCCATGACCTTCTGCCTGCTGCCCGGCGCACATACCGCAAGGTTGTGCATGAGGCCAGTCGGGTCATTATTGAGAAGGACTATGGCCACTTTTTCACCGGCCTTGGCAGAGATGCTCTCGGTGTCAAATTTCATGCCCGGCTTTACGCCAACCTGAATCTTGCGGGCACTCTCATAACCGGCAGGCACAAGGGCAACTCTCTGCTTGCTAAGCGCGTCCATCTCGGCACGAATCCCCGCATCCTCAATCCTTTTCAATGACTCCTTGCGGAAATTTTCAATAAAGCCCCCGAAGCTGGCACCTCCCTTGAAATTGCGGGCCTTGGCAAACCAGGTAAAGAACTGCTTGCGCAATGCGGGGGTCCAGCCATTGGAAACATTCTTCAGGGCGAAAGCGTAGTGGATCTGCTGGCGTTGCGGATTGTTGGCTTTCTGGCTAAGGAAACTGTTACCGTAACGACCGGAGCGCTTGAGAAGCGCATCATCAAATTCAATTTCCTCAAGACCGGCTGCTTCCTGATTGAGGAGAGGCACTGTCTTGGCGACTACCTCGGGCGAACCGAGATAGACAAGCATGTCAACAAGCTCTCGATTGAGGGCGTCAGTCTTGGCGGGGTAAAGCGGGCTGATGGAAGCAATTACCTGCTTGGCGGAGGCTTCATCGGGCTTGCCCATGCGGATAAAACACAGCGCAAGGACACGCAATGACTCAAGTTTTTGATCATCGCTCATTTCGGCTTGCGGATGTTGGCTGAGGGATTCGAGTAGATCGGCCTGATGACTCTGGTCACCCTGGCGGGTGAGGGCCAACAGTGCGGTCAGGGAAGCCTGCAGGTTCTTCTCGCCAAGGGCGCGATCAGCCCAGTCGCTCACCGGCTGGTGCTCCAGGGCAATCCGGGCAGCGTAGCGAAGGAAGCGGTCTTTGTGGCCAAGGTTTTTCCATATTTTCTCAATCGATCCGTCGACCTCTCTGCCATGGAAAGATTCCATTTCCCTGCGCTGCTTACGCAGGGAGTTGTTGAGCTTAGTGTCGGCAAAACGACGCTTGGTGGAAAGCTCCCCCTTGTAAGTGACACGGTAGAGGGATGACTGGGTGCCGCGCCCGCCGACTGCGAAATACATATTGCCGTCCTTGCCGATCACGCCATCGGTTACATTGAGGGGCACCCCGGTAATGAACTCTTCCTTTACACCTTGATAGCTTGACCCGTTGGGAGCCATGTGGATGGCGTAGATGGTGCCATAGGTCCAATCAAAGACGTAGATAGCATGTTGATAGTCGGCGGGGAATTTGGCACCTTGGCCGGACATCACGCCGGTCGGACAACCGGGTCCGATGTCGATGGCGGGCGGCAGGCAATCAGGATACCAAGCAGGCCATTTCCCGGTGCCCGTACGCCAACCAAACTCACTGCCGCTCGTGCAATGATAGACTCGGGTGGGGCGGTACCAGGGCGTTCCGCTGTCCCACTCCATATCAGAATCGTAGGTAAACATTTCGCCGTCGGCATTGAAGGCGACATCATACTGGTTGCGGAATCCGGATGAATAGAAATTCCAGCTCTTGCCGTCAGGATCGGTCTTGGCGATCCAGCCACCGGGAGCGCGAATGCCGCGGGCGTGACCGCGCGCATCCACCATGCGGGGCAGGAGCAAATCCTCGGCGTAGTTCTTGGGAACCGAGTAGGTTTCCGGGTTGGGAGGCTTGGTATGGTTGCCTCCGATAACCATGAGGGATTTCCCGTCAGGAGTGAGAACAACGGCATGGGGACCGTGTTCCCCGCCACCCTGCAGTCCCCGAACGGAAGTGACCTTGTCGAGCTGATCGTCGCCGTTACTGTCAGTCAGGTAATAAAGTCCGCTGCCGTGCCCTCCAACTCCGCCGCCGTTAACGCACACGTAAAGGCGGTCGAAAGCCCAGAGCAACCCGTGGCCACCACTGATGGGCGCGGGAACTTTTTCGACCTTGAGCGGCTCGCCCAAGGTAATGCGCCAGATCCCTGCCCGCCCCTGGTCACTGCAATAAAGACGCCCCTTGGCATCAACAGCCATGGACACCCAGGATCCCTGTTGCCCCTTCGGCACATTATAAATCTTCTCGACTTCAAAACCCTTTGGGTGCACACGGGCATTGCCGCTGTCCACCTTCACCTGGGCCACGAGCGCAGCTGTTGGCGCAGTTGAAAGCGGCCGGGTTCGCAAGCCTGCTGTATCCGACTTTTTCAGGACAATGTCCTTGGCCTCAAGCCTCATCGACCCGCCCGCGTGCAATTGCAGGGCAATAATCCCCTTCATCGCACGCTTGCCCACATGGTCATCAACGACCTCTGATGTCACGTCACCATTGACCTTGTGGATGAGCGTATTGCCCTTGGCAATCACGGTAAACTCGTTCCACTTGGACAGGTCCAGCTTCTTCGAAGTGTCCAGCTTCCCGGCAACCGACTTCTTGCCTTTCTCATCAAGAACAACCTTCTGCCCCCGCTGGGCAATAATCCCGCGCCCCTTTTCCTCATAGAGCATACCAAAGTAGTTTGGGGCCGGATGCATATCCATCTGGTATCCACCAACAGACCATTTCTTGGCATCAAGAACCTTGGATCGGTATTGGATGCCGGAATTATTTTTTCCAATCACCCTGGCCTTGAGCGTCAACTCAAAGTCACCAACCTCGCCACCCTTCCAGATCAGGAAGGTGTTGCCCGCCGTTTTCTTCTGCGCAGTCGTCTCGCCGACAATGACGCCATCCTGAACACTCCAGAACTCCGGGTTGCCATCCCATCCGTTGAGATCTTTACCATTGAAGAGATCCTGGCCTGGGGCACCACTGATCGCGGCGAGAGAAATGAATGCTGCAAAAAAATAACGGGTCATGTGTATAAGGATTATTGGTTGCTAGACTATCGCCCGAAGGGCGTGGAGTAAAGTTGCGTTTGGTTGTGTTTGGTTGTGTTTGGTTGTGTTTTCAGGGGAACAGGGGCACGAAATATATACTCTTACTACCATGCCCTGCTCGCTTCTCACCGGCACCTAGAGAAAAAAATAATATCACTCTAGTGTCGGTATTGCCGGAATAGGCAACTTGTTGAGCATGCACCCCGTAAACCCGCTAAACATTAATAGGTCCCTTGTCGGGCTTCTCCCCACCTTCCTCTTTCTTAGGTGCCTCTGGAGGTTGCGTAGGTTCTGATTTCTCTGGAGATGGAGATTTTTCAGGTTGCCCGGACTTGAGCATATCCTCAACCTTGGCCTTGAGCCTAGTTACTTCACCGGCTAACTGGGCGTTTTTCTTTTCCGATTGCTCATAGCGCAGGCGATCTGAAGCCATCTTTTCTTGCGCCTCCTGAAGAGCCTTGGAGGTTTCCGCTATTTTCTTCTCCATCAAACTCTCCAATTTTCCCAATTCGACAAGGGTTTGCCTGGCATCCTCCAGATCTTTAGCCATGCCGGCCAACTTCTTTTTTTCCTCCTTAATCTCCAGCATCAACACCTTCCGGTCATTCTCAAGCTCCTCCCTCGCTGCATTTTCCCTTAAGAGTTGCTTCTTGGAATCCCCCAGCATGTCACGGGTCTGCTCCAGACTTAAAGCAAGCTGATCACCCCGCTTCTGAAGAGCGGCAGACTCTTGAGTCGACTGCTCCTGTGCCGCCGCGAAATCCGACTTGAGTTTTCCAAGTTCCTTGGCAAGCCCTCCGGATCTTTCATGCTCTTCCAAAATTACTGCCTTTAGTTCCTGCTTGTCATGCTTGAGATCATTGATTTTCCCGTTCAATTCCTTTTTCTCCTCAAGGGCACCAAACTTGATGTCACTGACCTCCTTGTTCTTGGCGGAAATGACAAACATGGCGCCAATCAAGAGCAGGAAAAGCGCCGCCATTGCCACCAGGTTCCCGACCTTGCCCTTTGATGATTTTTCTGCCTCGACAGGTCCTGGCAAATCCTCACCGACCTCTCCAGCAATGCAATCACCGGCAACACTGCTCGATACGGACCCAGTCGGTTCCTTGGAGTTGTAGCGGCCATCTGTCCACAGGGTAAATGCATTGTTACACTGAATGCCAATGAGTGAACTCTCAGAGGATTTTTCCGCATGAACGACCTGGCAATCCAGTGCCTGGGCACTTGTCCATATAGTAAAGCAATGGGCGGGCAGCTCCACGGTTGGCTTCCCGACAGGCTCAACTGCCCCGGTTTGCTGGAGAGGGTCCTCCCCTGAAATCACCTCATGATCATCCTTCCCTCCAGCATTCCCTTCTTCAAAAACACCCGCAGGGAGAGGGTCAATAGCAGGATCCAAACCACTGTCCGCGGCCACGGTTGACACAAGGGGATCGGCGACAGCATCAAATCCTGCTTTCGTCCAAACCGTGAATGCATTTGAGGACACCGTTAGCTGGCCGGAACCATGCGGCGGCCTCAATCCGGCTGCCCAGATGGTAAAGGGATTGGCATGATCCAGGTAAATCTTCTCCGGGGTTGCAAGGTTCCCGGCAACGGATCCTGCCCGTTGCGTCCATATTCTTGCAAACCAGCCACCTTTCGGACGGCTAATTGCGGTCGGGTTTCTGGCGAGTTCCTCGCCAACAGGTCGGGCCATGGTTAGAAAAGAGGTCAGGTTGAATGTTCAGTCAGCTTTAGCACGGTTTGTGCCTGTATATAAAGCCAGATTATGCTGTTTATGTCATAAATCTGGGGTCTTAACGCGATTACAGCCGCAAAAACAGGATACCGGATTGACAATTCACCGTTATTTGGCCATCCGATAACCTGTCCATGTTGCTTGTCATTGATAACTACGATTCATTTACCTACAATCTCGTTCAATACTTCGGCGAGTTGGGTGCTGATATTGAAATCCGCCGTAACGACAAGGTCACAGTTGATGAGATCAAGGACCTGGCTCCTGAAAAAATCTGTATTTCTCCGGGGCCATGCACTCCGAATGAAGCGGGCATAAGCTGTGAGGTCATCAGGGAATTCGGTCCTTCCATACCACTGCTCGGGGTATGCCTTGGACACCAGTCCATCGGTCAGGTATACGGTGGCGAGATCATCCGGGCTGAGCGTTTAATGCATGGCAAGACTTCGCCGATAAGCCACGCCGGGCAGGGTGTATTCTCCGGTATTCCCTCGCCGTTTGAAGCGACAAGGTATCATTCCCTGATTATCCGGCGCGACTCCTTTCCCGACTGCTTTGAAATCACGGCAGAGGCAGAAACCGAAGAACGTGAAATCATGGGTTTAAAGCACAAGGAATACCCAATCCACGGTGTTCAGTTTCATCCCGAATCAATCCTTACCGGCGAAGGCATGAAACTCTTAAAGAACTTCCTGGAAATGTAGCCCGGTAGTTTTTTACCACATTGCTGCGCGGCAAACTCTAAAAGGAAGTTTAATGGCCAACCAATTCTATAGCGACTTTGACACCACTGTCCTCTCATCCAATGCGCGTATCCGCGCTGACGAGTATCGCTCCGCTTTCCAGATAGATCGGGACCGTATCCTCTATACTTCAGCATTTCGGCGCCTTCAGAGCAAAACACAGGTATTTCTCTCAGGCGAATATGACTTTTACCGCACTCGCCTGACCCACTCGCTAGAGGTGGCCCAGATCGGAAGATCCATATGCATGCGCCTGAAAGCAGCAGGTCACCTTATAGGTGAAGACTATTTCATTGACCCGGATCTAGTGGAAGCATCCTGTCTGGCACACGACATCGGTCACCCGCCATTCGGCCATGCCGGGGAACGCGTTCTGCATGAAATCATGAGGGAAAGCGGTGGATTTGAGGGAAACGCACAAACGCTGCGCCTGCTGACCGAGACCATCTACGGCGATAAAGGCATGAACCCCTCGCGGGCTTTCCTTGATGCAACCCTCAAATACAAGACCCTTTTTTCCGAGGTTCCCCAGGCCCCTAACCACTTTGTTTATGAGGATCAACGGCCTTACCTGGAATTTGCCCTCGGCGGGAAACGCCTGCTCAATGAGCTGGATCCTGGAAGCCAGCGTAACGGGTTTAAGTCCGTCGAGTGCCAGATCATGGACTGGGCCGATGACACCGCCTACTCCCTCAACGATATTGTGGATGGAGCCAATGCCGGGTTCATCAACCTTGAAAAACTTGAACACTGGGCTTCAATCAACACGCTCAATGATGATGAGAACCGGCATATTGAGGCTTTGTGCAGTGCCATACGACGGCGAAGGCTTGAACCCCTGATGGGACATAAGGTCGGTGATTTCATCAACGCAGTGGAACTCGCTGAGGCTCCCCAAAACCTGATGTCGGAGCAAACAGCACGATATCGCTACAACCTCATCGTCAACCCCGAGACAGTTGCCGAGTCAAAGCTCTACAAGAAAATTTCACTGGATCTTGTTTTCCGTTCACCGCAACTGCAGCAACTCGACCACAAGGCCTACCTGATACTCGGGAAATTATTCAGGATCTTTGCCGATAACTACATTGGCACAGAAAAACGGCGCTTGCGCCTGCTTCCCGCCGAGGTCGAAGACACGATCTCCTCAGCTCCCGATGACAAGGCCCGTGCTCGCCTTATATGTGACCTCGTGGCCAAGATGACTGATCGTTTCGCCGTGCGTACATACAGGCGCCTTGCTGACCCTGATTTCGGGTCCATCGTCGATCTGGTCTAGGACGAGGAAAATAAACACCGGGGAACCCTTCCGTTTGCCGCAAAAATGCATTAAGGTTCGGGGTAAATTATCCCTCAATCATCAATGCCCCCAAAAAAAACTGTGCACCCTGTTCTTCCCTTTATCCTATGCGGCTGCCTCTCCCTTGCCACGTGCGTGGCGGAAATCATCATCAATGAGATCCACTACAACAGCGAACCGAACACCGCGGCAAACGAGTTCGTGGAAATACACAACAGCGGTCCGGAAACGATCGACCTCTCGGGATGGTTCTTTTCGCGCGGCATCAACTTTACCTTTGAGGAGGGCACGAAAATTGACAGCGGCGGATACCTTGTCATTGCTCAACGAACCAGTGCTCTGCAGGAAGATTTCGGGGTCACGGCCCTGGGGCCTTTTACCGCAAACCTTGCCGGCGATCAGGACACCCTTGAACTGAAGAGAAGCGACGGCAGCATCGCTGACAGGGTCAGTTACAGTTCATCATTCCCCTGGCCCGTGGGAGCCGGCGGCACGGGTGCCTCAATGGAATTGATAAACCCCGGGCTGGATAACGACCTTGGCGGTTCGTGGCGCAGTTCAACAGTTCCCGGCAAGCTTTCAAGGCTCACCCTCCTTGCTGAATCGCATCCGGAATGGCGCTGGCGCCCCGGAAGCAGCGAAGCCTCAAGTCCGGTGGACAAGTGGAGGGCTAGCGATTTTACCGAGGATGAAACATGGACAAAAGGGGCAATGCCTATCGGCTACGGAACCGTTAACAACCTGCCCCTCAATACCACGATCAGCGACATGAGGAGAAACTACACCTCCGTATTCCTGCGCAATACTTTCCGTATCGAACCCGGGGAAATCCCTCAGGAACTGTTGCTGCGCTATACCGTTGATGATGGAATGATTGTCTGGATCAATGGCTTCGAGGTTCACAGGTTCAACGTGGCATCAGGCACCCTCCCGGCATCAGCAACAGCAAGCACAAGCGGAAGTGAAGGAACATGGCGAGACCAGTCATTGACCGGTGCCCCCGGTTACCTGGTCGAGGGCAACAACACGATCGCCATTCAATTATTCAACGTAAGCTCTACCAGCAGCGACCTTGGGCTGGACATTGAGCTAATCCGCCCGGCCAGCGGTGACAACCAGCCTGCCCTTCCAACACCCGGAAAGCGCAACTCTGTCTACAGCTCCAATGCGCCTCCAATAGCCCGTCAGGTTAATCACTTCCCGAAGCAGCCAGAAGCCGGGGTTGATACGGTCATTTCGGCAAAAATTACCGATTCCAACGGCATGGAATCCGTGACTCTGGAATACCAGAGGGTGATTGCCGGTTCCTACATTCCAGCCTTGCTCGCAAAGCCAACCAGCCAGCTCAATGCCAACCCGAATGCCCCGCGTGCAACCAATCCGGCATACAGTGATCCCGGTAACTGGATCAAGCTGCCAATGCGCGATGACGGGAACGGGGGAGATGAGACTGGCGGCGACAATATCTTCAGCGTGACAATCCCCGGCCAGAAAAACCGCACTCTCATCCGCTACCGTATTGTGGCAGAAGACAGCTCGGGCATGTCGGTAAGGCTGCCCTACAATGACGACCCTGCGCTGAACTTTGCCTATTTCGTCTACAACGGCGTTCCAGATTATGTGGCTCAAACACGCTCAGTTCTTGGCGCCCCTCACACCTACCCTGCCAAGACAATTACATCGATACCGGTTTATCACATCATTACCTCACCTTCCGACTTCGACCAGGCTGTCGCCTACAACGGCGCCGACCAGATCAGCCGGGGCAATTACGATGCACGCAGTGCCTACAACTGGAATTGCACCTTTGTCTATGACGGTGAGGTTTATGACAATATCGGTTACCGGCTAAGGCAGCGTAATGCGCGCTACTCGGGAAGTGGAAAACGCAGCTTCAAGTTCCGATTTAACCGAGGCAAATACCCGCACTTTCGGGACATGGAAGGCAACAAATACCCCACCCAGTGGAAATATCTCGCCACCCACAAAATGCGCGGCTCCAGAGGTAACTACACCTGGGGACTTGAACAGGCAGCCAACCATATCCTCTGGAACATGACCGGAACACCGGCGCCTTTCACCCACTGGATGC
Source organism: uncultured Verrucomicrobiota bacterium (assembly GCA_902589825.1). GTDB lineage: Bacteria > Verrucomicrobiota > Verrucomicrobiia > Verrucomicrobiales > DEV007 > CACIUL01. Next base: position 20,191 of record CACIUL010000036.1, on the reverse strand, counting down.
ACCTGCGGGTCATCCGTGGAGCAGAGGAGGCCCCGGAGGGTCAAAACGGACAATACCTGGGCGATTACTATGGCATGCTGCTGGCCCTTGAGGAATTTGACGTGCGTTTCCTGGACGCACATAACCTCAAGAAAGGCAATCTCTACAAGCTGATCAGCGGCAGGACAGACGGGGTCTCTGTGCGCCGTTACCTCGCACGGGACGGTGTTGATGACGGCTCGGATTTTCGCAACATTATCTTCCAGCTGCAACCGGGCAAGGATGATGCATGGCTGAACCGGCACGTAAACTATGATTCTTGGAATCATTATCATGCCATCGTGGATGCTGTCCGGCACTACGATGTGCAGCCCAACACCTCCGAACACCTCAAGAACAGGGCCTTCTACTTTGAACCATCCACGGAAACCAACCTCGGTCGATTGTGGGTACTTCCCTGGGACTCGGACACGAGCTGGGGGCCAAACTGGAACGGTGGAGAGGGCTTTTGCAAGCAGGCCATTTTTGACACCAACCCGCCACGTCCCGATTTTGTCCGTGACTACCGCAACGTGGTCCGCGAAATACGTGACCTGATATGGACTGAGGAGCAAATTTCCCTGCTGCTTGACCCGCTGGTTTCCCGGATTGCCGACCTCGTCCCGGCCGACAGGGACCGATGGACAGCCGCTGTCGGCGGCAGCCAAAGCGAGCCACCCATCGAGAGCGTTGTCGCTGACATGAAGAAGTTTGCCTTTGTGGGCGGTTCCTGGGTAGGGGGTGACAACGGCTCAATGGAGAGTATTGCAAGGGACTCGGGAATTTCCGGCCAACAAGGCCGTGATGCCTACCTTGACGCGCTCGGAGCCGACCCGGCAATACCGCGAACCCCATCGATCAGCTACATCGGCACGGAAGGATTTCCACAGGGAGGATTGTCCTTTCAAAGCTCCTCGTTCTCTGATCCACAGGGAAATGGAACATTTGGCGCAATGGAGTGGAGGATTGCAGAAATGAACCCTGAAGGCGGCGGCACACTCAACATCCTGCAGGCAGGGGCCCCCTGGAAATACCTTGATGATGGCAGTGACCAGGGAACTGCATGGCGACAGGCTGACTATGATGACTCAGCATGGCAGACGGGTAACACCCCGGCCGGTTATGGTGGAATCACCGGGACTGTCCTGGCAACGATAATTGATTACGGCCCGAATCCTTCAGACAAGTATCCCACTACCTACTTCAGGAAGACCGTCAATATTGTGGACCCGGAATTAATCCAGCAGTTTGTTTTCCGGATGCATGTTGATGACGGGGCGATCGTCTATGTCAACGGGCAGGAAGTATTACGTGACGGCTTTACAGACGGGCTGGCCGTCAATTACAGAAGCTATGCCTCAAGGAATGGAAATGAGGGTGTTTTTGATAACTTCAACATTGATCCTGACACTTTTGTGGCAGGCGAAAACATCATCGGCGTCGAGCTTCACAATCGCTCAGCAGGAAGTAGTGACCTGGGATTCGACATGTCCATTTCAGCCGAGAACCGGTTACTTCCACGCGGTGACAAGGTAAAGTTTGAATGGCAGGCTAACTGGGAATCAGGCGAGCTTGCCGATTTCAAACCTGATATAGAACCACCTGCCACTGCAGTCAGGGTGGGCAGCACCTACAGGAGCCGTGTCAGGCACATGGATAATACCGGCCGGTGGAGTCACTGGTCACAACCCTTGGAGTTTACCGTCTCAGAGCCAACAATCTCCCCATGGGTCGAAGCCCTTGTTGTCAGCGAGATCATGTATCACCCCTCTCCACCGACAGCTGCGGAACTTGCCGCCAATCCCGACCTGGAAAGCTCGGACCTTGAATGGATTGAAGTCTTTAATGCGGGGGACACCGGCCTGGACCTGACCGATATCAGGTTCACAAAGGGCATTGAATTCAACTTTATTGACGGCAGTCGTTCAAGCATTTCCCCCGGTGAGCATATCGTCATTGTTGCCAATGAGGCGGCCTTCAACCTGCGATACGCTCATTCATCAACACCGGAATTTGTGGCCGGGGAATTCTCAAAGAACCTCGGTAACGAGGGGGAACGCATCAAGCTTTCCTATGGTGCAGGAACCTCCCTGCGTGATTTCGAATTCGACGATAAACTGCCATGGCCGGAAGCTGCTGACGGGGCAGGCCCCTCACTGGTTCTTGTGGCCCCTTCAACCATTCCCGATCATTCAAATGCCTTGAACTGGCGGTCCAGTGCGAACCCCGGAGGCAGTCCCGGTAAAGGCAACTCCACGTTCTTTTCCGGGGACCCTAATGCGGACGATAACAGCAATGGCATGCCCAATCTCGCTGAATACGCCATCGGCGAGGAGGTCACGGCAGGTGTTAGCATGATTGAGTCAACGGGATACCTTACGCTCTCCTTCAGGCGCAACCTTGCCGCAGATGATGTAATGGTATTCATCGAGTATTCCAGTGATCTCGTCACCTGGCGTGACGAATCAGGGGCATTTGTGACTGAAAATGAGATAATAGGCAATGACGGTACCAGCCTGGTCACGCTGCGCCACAGTGTGCCTTTTAACCAGGCAACCCCGCGGGGTTTTCATCGCATCCGTGTTGAAAAGCGCTAATTGGCAGCAACCACTTTGAAACAACCCCCTGAAGCTTAACGTGGCCACATCACCCAGGCTTTCACAGGACCCACGTAAGGCACTAAGCAAATACTTCGGTCACCGGGACTTCCTGGACGGTCAACAGGAAGTGGTCAATGCCATCCTTGCCGGCAAGGATGCCATTGCCGTCATGCCCACAGGCGGGGGAAAATCCCTATGTTACCAATTGCCTGCAATGGTAATGGAGGGAGTCACTGTAGTTGTCAGTCCGCTGATTGCTCTAATGAAGGACCAAGTCGATTCCCTCACCGAAAAGGGAATACCGGCCGTGATGATCAACAGTTCTATTTCGCCGGCAGAACAACGGCACCACATTAAAGCCTTGGAGCAAGGCGCTTATAAAATGGTCTATATTGCCCCGGAGCGCTTCCGTTCAGATGCTTTTAGCAGGGCATTAAAGAATATCAATGTCTCACTATTTGCAATTGACGAAGCTCACTGCCTGTCTCAATGGGGGCACGATTTCCGGCCGGATTACCTGCTCCTGGGCAATGCCATAAGGGAAATAGGCAACCCGCAAATTGCAGCCTTCACGGCAACCGCGACACCCGAAGTTCGTTCTGATATCCTTCATCACCTCGCACTGCGTGCGCCCTTCCAGTGCGTGAGCGGCTTTGCTCGGCCAAACCTGGTGCTGCAAATCACACCCTGCTCAAACCGTAAGGAGAAATACAAACGCATCCGAGCTCTCATTGAGAAGCACGAAACCGGCATTGTTTACTGTGCCACCAGGAAACGGGTTGAAGAAGTTCAGGAAACCATCACGTCATGGGGAACCCAGGTTGTTTCCTATCATGGAGGTATGCCGGATGATGAACGTGAACAGAACCAGGAGAATTTCATTTCCAGGAAAAGCAACATTGCCGTGGCGACCAATGCCTTTGGCATGGGAATCGACAGGCCTGACGTGAGATTCGTCATCCACTTTGACATACCTGGAAGTGTAGAAGCCTATTATCAGGAAGCAGGAAGGGCAGGAAGGGACGGGGAAACTGCGGTTTGCGAGTTGCTTTTCAACTACGCCGACACGCGCACGCAGGAGTTCTTTATCGAGGGAAGCAACCCCGCACCCTCACTGATACTTGATGTTCACCGGCACCTTATAGAAGCCGCAGACCAACAGTCAGAGGTATATATTCCTGTACAGGAACTCTGCGAAAGAATAGGCACCCGGAACAACATGGCTGTCAGCAGTGCCATCTCTTACCTGGTGCGCTCACGGGTAATTGAACGATTTGATGCCCCCGGGCAAAGAATCAGGGGGACACGAATACTGGAATCAGAAAAACCCGATATCGATTTCTCGGCACTATCTGAAAAAGAAACCCGTGACCGTGACAAGTTAAAGGCAATGGTCAACCTCTGCTATGCAAGCAGTTGCAGGCAATCCTGGATCTTAAGCTACTTCGGGGAAGATGACTTTGACTCTTGTAACACTTGTGACAACTGCATAGCCTCATCCTCCGAAGACATTCGCGAACCAACATCTTCCGAGGAAATCGCCGTGAAACAGGCCCTTAGCGGCGTTGCACGCATGTCGCGTCGCGGACAAGATGGCTGGCAGGCACGCTTTGGCCGGATGAAAATAACTCAGATGCTTGTGGGTAGCCGTTCAAGGGATATTCTCAATGCCCGACTTGATGAACTGAGCACATACGGACTAATGAAATCCGAGGGAAGCCATTATGTCGCGGCACTCCTCAGTGAATTGCAGAATGCAGGAATGTTGGTCAGCAGTGGCGGCCAATACCCCACCTTGACGCTGACGGGGCGCGGGGAATCAGTCATGATGGGAAATGAAACCTTCCGGATGCGCTGGCCAACACCTCAAAAAAGTCAGGCAGCCCTAAGGGAAAATACACCAGCCATTCAGACACTGGAGTTTGATGAAAAACTTTACTCCAAGCTTCGAAAGCACCGCGGTAAAATAGCAACAGAGCAGGGAATCCCGCCATTTGTCGTGTTCAACAACCAGACTCTTGAGTTCCTTGCCAGGATAAAACCAAGAACTATTGAGGAAGGAATGCAAATCAGGGGAGTGGGTGAAAAAAAGGCAGAACGCTTCCTGCCGGAATTCGTCGCACTTATTGCAGAACACCTGCAAACATCATGAGGCGGCAAGTATACCTATACCCTTCCGCATCAATAATCCTTAAGCTTGAGGGAAAGCAGCATTTGGGCATTACCGGGGTATTGTCCCATGATGGAAATCAACCTCTCGATAGCTTCAACAGGACGATGACCCGCCAGTGCCCTGCGGATCGTGGATATTTTCTGCCACTGGTGAGGAGGAATGAGTAGCTCCTCACGACGCGTCCCAGATCGAAAAATATCAACGGCCGGATAAATGTATTGCTCGGCAATGGCACGATCCAGGACAAGCTCCATATTACCCGTACCCTTCAGTTCCTCAAAGATCCGGTCATCCATCGCGCTGTTGGTCTGAACCAGTGCAGTGGCAATAATGGTCAGTGAGCCTGCATCGCGGGTATTACGTGCTGCCGCAAATAGCTTCCGGGGCATCTCGAGTGCACGCACTGTCAGTCCTCCGGTACCGGTTGGACCACCTTTCTTGGAGGCATTGTTAAAGGCACGGGCAAGACGGGTAATCGAATCCATTAGCATGAACACATCATCCCCGGCCTCAACAAGACGCTTGGCACGCTCCACTGCCATCTGTGCAATACGGCAATGCATCTTAACCTCCATGTCATTTGAACTGGCGTAGATCTCCGCTTCCGGCAACGCCCTGCGCAGTTCGGTTACCTCCTCCGGCCTCTCATCCACCAGAAGAACCATTACCTTCACTCCGGAATGGTTCTTGATTACAGCCTCCGCCATATGCTGAAGAATCGTGGTTTTCCCGGAACGGGGAGGCGACACAATCAGTCCCCTCTGCCCGCGCCCAATCGGAGCAATAAGGTCAATAATACGTGTCGTCATGCGGTCCTCATCAGTCTCGAGCTGCATACGCCGGTCCGGATTAATGGCCTTGAGCTCCTCAAACCACGGAAGCGTCCTGACCAATTCCGGATCACGACCGTTGATGTCCAGAATCTTGGTCAATTGCGGCCCGCGTCCGCCCATGCGCGTTTCCGCCCGGACCCATAAACCATCGCGAAGTCCAAAGTTGCGAACGGTCTCGGGTGTCACAAACACATCCTCCGGAGTCTGCCGGAAATTATTTCCCGGCTCCCTGAGGAACCCGAATCCCTTTCCTGAAATCTCCAGGATACCTTCCTGCTCAGTAGGCGGACCCAGCGGCTCCTCCTTGAAGTTGGCCTTTTTGGGTGCCTTTTTCTTGTTCTCCCTGTTCTTGCCATTACGCCGCCCGCGGCCCTTTCGAGCCCTGCCATCCTTGGCAGGCTTCTCAGCCTCAATCTCTTCATCGCCGTTATTTTCCTTGGAAGGCACCGGCTTTTTTTTCTTTTTCACCGCCTCTTCGGATGTCGTGTCACTCATACTGGGAATTAATCGTAAGTAATTTTTTCAAGGGAATCAGGAAACCGCTGTCAAAGTTCAATCTCCTCCACAATCTCGTCAGCAATGTCAAAGTTGGCGTAGACGTTCTGGGTATCATCGTAGTCCTCAAGCGCGGAAAACAATCTCAATACCTGTCGGGCAACAGAGGCATCCGTAATCTCCTGGACATTCTGCGGCATATAAATGAGTTGCTGGGACTCAACCTCAACACCTGCCTGCGCAAGGCTGGAAGCCACTTCACCCAGTTGATCATGGCCGGTAATTACCACGTGACCCTCACTGTCGCTAGCCATGTCCTGGGCACCGGCATCCATTGCCTTTTCCAGCACGGACTCCTCATCATCGGAACCATGCGGCAACTTAATTTCCCCCTTCCGGTCAAACAGGTACGAAACACTCCCCGGGTTACCTAGACTGCCATTGTTCTTGTTAAAGATTGTACGCAGATCCGCAAACACCCGATTGGTATTGTCGGTGATGACCTCAACAATGATTGCAACACCGCCAGCCCCAAAACCTTCATAGCATGCCTCCTCATAAGCGACACCCTCGATTTCCCCGGTGCCCTTTTTTATGGCGCGTTCAATTGTGTCTCCCGGCAGGCTTTGTTTCTTGGCATTGCTTACAGCCTGCCTTAAACGCGCATTCAGGTCTGGATCCCCTCCCCCATCTCGTGCGGCAACAGAGATCTCCTTGGCAAGCTTACTGAAAAGCTTGCTACGCTTTGCATCGGCAGCACCTTTTATGTGCTTTACCTTGGACCACTTATTGTGTCCGGCCATAGGATCAGATTCCGGTTAATGCGGAAATAGCTTTGGGAATAATAAAGGAATTATTAGTTGCTTGCCGGGATGCGCAAAATCAACCCTGCCGGAACTCTTATAGCGAAGCTAACAAGCCCCTGCCCGAACCATAGGTTTCCTTCAGGAATGAACCCAAATTAACGGAAAAAGGCTCCGGTTGAATTGTGCACCACGATCGGTAAAGGCTCACCAAAAGAGAACATCAGAAATCAATCGGTAAGCCATTTCCGGGTTTAACGAGCGCGTGGAGGCATATCCTTATGCAGAATATTTCCTTGTTTAAGGAACTGCCAACACCTTGAGCCCATAGGGTTTAACCGTGACTCACGCCCGTTGCGGATAGGAGCATCTTGAACAAAAGGAGGTTCAAATCAACCTTTTTTTGCAATAATATACACATCCTCAATCGCTATTTCCGCTTGATCCCTGTGCCCCTGTTCGTTATGGAACAAATACAGATTAAAGTATCCGTTATTACTCAAACCTGGCGGATGGCACACAAAAATGGGCAAACAATACAACAAACTGATTAAACGCGTTCGACGCAAAGCTTACCTTAAACGCAAGCGCGAGGAGATGATGGCAAAGAGAAAGCTTGCCAAGTCGACGATAAAAAAGGATTCAGCCAAAGCGACTGAAGATAAAGAAACCGTGGCCAAGAAGGCACCTGCCAAGAAAGCTGCGGCAAAGAAGGCTGCCACCAAGAAGGCACCTGCCAAGAAGGCCGCGGCAAAGAAGGCCGCCACCAAGAAGGCACCTGCCAAGAAGGCCGCGGCAAAAAAGGCCGCCACCAAGAAGGCACCTGCCAAGAAAGCCGCGGCAAAAAAGGCTGAAGATGGTGATGGTTAACACCCGCCGCCCCACAATGCCATGGCAAGCTCGGAGGACGAATTACCGCGCTACCTGATTGTTGACGGCCATAGCATGATATTTGCCTGGCAAGAGCTCAGGGAAATCCATGAATCAAATACTCGTGCGGCAAGGGAGGAACTTATCCGCCGCATGACATCGTACCAGGACGTGACCGGAGAGCAGGTTGTTCTGGTATTCGACGGAAAAGGAAAAACGGCAACACCGGATCATGAAGAAGGGGGAATACAGGTCTTCTATTCACCGGCCGGCTCCACTGCCGACCAGATTATTGAGCGACTTTCCGGAAAATATGCGCAAGTGCGTCAACTGACCATCGCCTCACGTGACCGCGGCGTGCTTGACACCTGTGCCTCATTCGGCGCAAATACCATTTCCGCCAAGGCACTCGAGGAATTACTGGAAAGAGCCGGCAAGGAATTACAACAAAGAATCCAGAAGCGAAGAACAGGGTAAAACTGCTGCTGCTCGCTGCTTTGACTTTGACCCCGGCAATCCGCCCGATAGGATTGGCCTTAGAGATGGGTAAGCTTACCTCAGATATCAGATTGGCATGGAGGATGATCCGCGCGGGTTTACTGACCTCGCTGCGCATACGCGCTGCCAGGCGGAAAATCATGTTCTATGCCCTGGCAGGGACAATATTAACTGTCTACCTGGGATTTGCACTGCTTGATGAATTTCTAAGCAAACATCCGTTCATCTTCGCCATTTACTGGCTTTACTGTGCAGTCCTCGTGGTCTTCATGTTGATACTGGCAGTATACGACATGGCAGCAGTAAAGCGCGAAATGCATATCCGTGCCAAGCAAGAGCTGAATGAGGTCCTGAAGGAAATCAAGGAAACTGCAGGGGATGAACATCAGCTTACCAAGCAAGTCGAAGAGGACAGGGGAGTCGCTGAAGGTAAAAAGTAATGCCTGTCAACCGTCAGCAAATAGAGGAAAACGAGAGTAGCGCCCTTGCTCCGTTCGCTCAGTTCACTGCAAAAAGCGCGGGACGTCGTCACCAGGAACCCGATCACCCATATCGTACAGCCTACCAGCGCGACCGTGCACGAATTATTCATTCAAAGGCATTCAGGAGACTTGAATACAAGACTCAGGTCTTCCTGAACGGCACCGGCGATCACCTGCGAACCAGGCTTACCCACACCATTGAAGTTGCCTCTGTAAGCCGAACCATAGCCTGTGCCCTTGGCGCCAACGAAGACCTCGCCGAAACGATCGCACTCGCCCATGACCTTGGACACTCCCCGTTCGGGCACACCGGAGAGGAAAAACTGAATGAATTAATGACAGATCACGGCGGGTTCGAGCACAACATCCAAAGCCTGCGTGTTGTTGAACTCCTTGAATCCGTCTACCCGGACTTTGACGGCCTGAACTTATCCTATGAGGTGCTGGAGGGGCTTCGTAAACACGAGAGCGGTTATACCCGTCCAGCTCACGGAGACACCCCGGAAGAAAATTTTCCATGCCCCTCCATTGAGGCGCAGATTGCAAATATTGCCGATGAAATCACCTACTATTCACACGATCTGGATGACGGCCTGGATCATGCTCTCATAGAGGAGAAACAACTCACGGACATTATCCTGTGGAAAAAATGTGCCGAGTTTGTAGACTCCCACTACACGGGCATTGAGGGCAAGCGGCGACGTGCCTACATCGTCCGCACCCTGATTGATCACCAGGTGGCTGATCTTGTTGCTGCAACCTCAAGGCGCATTGAGCAATCCGGCGTCTGTCATGCTGACCAGGTCCGGCAACTTGATGACCACCTGGTCGGCTACAGCGACACGTTGCGCGATGCAAACCGGCAACTGCGAAAATTCCTCTATCAAAACCTTTATTATCATGAAAACGTGGCCACACCCAATGCAAACGGTGGCAGGGTGATCTCGGAAATGTTTAACCTCTATGCCGTTGACCCCGGGCTGATTGGAGAACAAAGCGCAAGCCGGATTCATTCCCAGGGCCTTCACCGCACCATTTGTGACTATATCTCGGGAATGACTGACCGGTATATCCTTAAGGAACATGAAAGACTAATCACCAGCCATTGAACCGGATGTCCCCTAATATCAACCAGTTCCGTCGGAACTGACCGCAAAAGGCAGGCTGGCAACATCAACGATACAAACCCATATCACCGCCCAATTTGAGTTGAAACCTGCTGAATTTATGGTTTTTTACGCACCCTTCCTCAAATTGGAAGGGTCACTGACTGCCCTGTAAGGGCGGAATGACAACCCACCAAGGCGGTGGATTCCCCTCAGGGGAAAGAAGAATGACGGAAAGAAGAATGACGGATACAGAAACAACGGAAAAAAAGAACGAAACACAAAATTACCAGATCCATGACAAGGATACTGGAAGTGCTGATGTTCAGGTGGCTCAACTGACCACGCGCATCAATCACCTCACCGAGCACCTGAGTGCTCATAAAAAGGATTTCTCCACACGCCGGGGACTCCTTAAGCTTGTAGCCAGGCGGCGTAAACTCTTGGACTATCTCAATTCCAAGAACCCGGAACGCTATCAGAACCTGATTAAAGGTCTCAAGCTTCGCCGCTAGGCAGAGCTTGATGCGTTTGACGACAATCAACAATCCAGCTGCCCTTAAGCGGCACCCCTGTCAGGGAGCGTAGCGCAATCCATTGCGTAAGCATTAAATCGGAAATTCCTCCCTGAAGTAACAATCCTGCTCAGCGCGGATCAAACAACACAATATTTAACCCTTTTTTGCTTTTCACGGAAGGTCCGGGAAGAGGAAACAAAACAACATGGGCTAAACCGATCCTGTATCGCATGCCCTATCGAAAACAAAAGAAATGAGTAAAGAAAGCATATCCGTCAATCTGGACGGAAAAGAGATTATCATCGAAACAGGTAAAATGGGACGCCTCGCGGATGGTGCCTGCACCGTAAGTTGCGGTGAAACCGTAGTTATGGTCACCGCAGTGTCACAGACGAAAATGCGGGAAGGACAAAGCTGGTTCCCGATGTCTGTCGAGTACAAGGAAAAGGCAGCTGCCGCAGGCCGCTTTCCGGGCGGCTACTTCAAGCGTGAAGGTCGCCCGACAGAAAAGGAAATCCTGACATGCCGAATGACAGACCGGCCCCTGCGCCCGCTGTTCCCAAAGGGTTACCTGTATGACACACAGATTGTTGCCCTTCTGCTCAGCGCAGACGGCGAGAACGACTCGGATGTCCTCAGCATGAATGGTGCCTCATGTGCCCTATGCCTATCGGACATTCCCTTTGCGGGACCGATCGGGGCGGTTCGTGTAGGGCATGTGGATGGCAAGTTTATTGTCAACCCGACCCACAGTGAAATGGAGGATTCCGACCTGGATCTCGTCTATGCCGGCAATGAAACCGAGGTCGTCATGATTGAGGGTGCCGCTGATGAAGTGCCAGAGGATATCTTCTGTGAAGCACTCGCCTTTGCCCAAGGGCATGTAACAACCCTTGTCCAGGCACAAAAGGACTTGGCTTCCCGCGCCGGGAAACCGAAACGTGAAGCTGAACTGCTTGAAGTGAAACAGGAGATGCTCGACATCGCCTACGAGATCGCCGGGGACCGGATCGAGGAAGCCATTTATAAGCCCTCAAAAGTGGAACGCGGAAAAGCAGTCGACATCCTTCGCAAAGAGGTCTCTGCTGCCATTGTCGAGAAATATGAAGATGCGTCCGAATTTGCCATCGACCAGGCATTCGACTTCCTGCAGAAAAAAGCATTTCGCAAGACAATCTTTGATAAAGGAGTCCGTGCCGATGGCAGGAAAATCGATGAACTTCGCGAATTGAGTGCCGAGGTGGACTTAATGCCTCGCGCCCACGGCTCAGCACTCTTTGCCCGCGGCGAAACGCAGGCGCTCGGGCTTGCCACTCTCGCACCATCGGATGAAGCCCAGTTTCTGGATGCCTACACCGGCGGTGAAGAGGAAAAGAACTTCCTTCTTCATTACAACTTCCCGCCTTTCTCTGTCGGCGAAACCGGACGCATGGGTGGATTGAACCGGCGTGAAATAGGACACGGGGCGCTTGCTGAGCGTTCCATCAAGCCATCTCTTCCAGATGAAGATGATTTTCCTTACGCAATGCGGGTCACCTCAGAAGTGATGGAGTCAAACGGTTCCACCTCCATGGCATCAGTATGCGCAGGCACGATGGCCCTTCTTGATGCCGGTGTCCCGCTGAAACGGCCGGTTGCCGGGATATCCGTCGGACTTGTCACCGAGAGTGATGAGGATGGTAATATAAAGGATTACAAGAGGTTGCTTGATATCATAGGTTCAGAGGACTTTTTCGGCGACATGGACTTCAAGCTCTGTGGAACCAGTGAAGGTGTCACCGGCTTTCAGCTGGACCTGAAGCTCACCGGCCTGCCCCTATCCATTCTCAACGAAGCCATCCACCAAGCCACAGAGGCACGGGGGAAGGTGCTTGAGGTCATGGCCCAGGCGATATCCACTCCGGCCGAATTGAGCCCGCATGCACCACGGATCGAGTCTATCAAGATCAACCCGGACAAGATCGGCAACGTCATTGGGCCCGGCGGCAAGATCATCAAGGGAATCCAGGCTGAAACCGGTGCAGAAATTAACATTGAGGATGATGGCACCGTGCGCATCTACGCAATCAAGAAGGACAGCCTTGATCGTGCCAAGGAAATGGTGGAGAACATCACTGCCGAGATACAGATCGACAAGATCTACCAGGGCAAGGTGGTCTCGACGACCAACTTCGGCGCATTCATGGAAGTATTGCCCGGTCAGGACGGCATGATCCATATTTCGGAACTCAGTGATTTCCGTGTTGATAGAGTGGAGGACGTCGTCAATGTCGGGGATGTCATCTATGCCAAGTGCATCGGCATTGACGATAAGGGTCGCGTCAAGATGAGCCGGCAGGCTGCCATGGAAGAGAGAGGCGAACAGCATCTCGACGACGAACTGCGTGAAAAAGCGGAGAAAAACCGGGAAAAGCGCCAAAATGACGGGGACGGCGGGGACTGGAGCCCCGGGGATGGAGAGAAACGTGAACGGCGCGGTCGTGGAGGTCGTGACCGGCGTGGGGGTCGTGACCGGCGCGACCGTGGGGATCGTGAACGCCGTGACTAACGCCCGGCATTCTCACCCTTCGGGTTAAATCATCAAGAACAGAAGGCACCCCTTCAATGCAGGGGTGCCTTTTCTGTTTCATGCTGCGGATTTTGCGAACCTTTTACTGCCTTTGACCAAAAGCAGCCTGGGGAGGTGCCTCGGTTTGTTCCATCACCTTGGCATGAAGCACCGGAATGGTAAACTCGTCCCATTGCTCATAGGCCATGGTACCGTGAATCTTATACCAACCCATTTCCTTATACTGCGGGATCGATTCATCAAACTGAACAGGAATTGAAACAGGTCGTGCATCAGCAATGCAACAATTCATCATTAGCCGGAAAATCCTTACACGGTTATTATCGGGGTTGCGCGTCTTCTCAGGCATGACCTGTCCCATCGTCTCCACCGGCAACCCCTTGACCACATTCTGGATTTCCTCATCACCACCGGTATAGAACAGGCTGATGACATCCATCATGAACTCCCCTTTTTCATTCTGGTCCACCTGCTGCTTAAGATCCTCTATGGTATAGGGACCCCAGCCGGCAGCATCCGCAACCCCATCACCACTGGAACTGCCCGGCTGCGATGTTCCTCCTTCCCCGGGTTTTCCCTCACTGGACACACCCCCACGGGTTTTGCCCAGCTTGAACTGCTCCGGAGCAGGACCAACAACGCCCTTGACGGAGAGATTATTCCTTACCCATTCGATGCTGTAGGCATCCGGGGTGAAAACAGCGGCAGAAAGTAATGGTACAAGCACAATCAAGGCACTCATCACCATCGTTCCAGAACCCGGATCATGGTCATGGTCATGGTCATGGTCATGGTCATGGTCATGGTCATGGTCATGGTCATGGTCATGGTCATGGTCATGGTCATGGTCATGGCCACAACCTCCCTTCTGGCCTGAAGTCATCGCGAGAAACACAGCAATAATGCAAAGCAGGACGCCGGCAAGGAGTGCCTGCATCTGGAAACTCCCGGCCTTGGTGAGATAGGCGTTGATACGGCCATGGGCGTAAAACCAAATGAAAACCGCCCCCACAAGAAAGAGGATCAGGGCCTGGACAAGTGGTAATGCTCTGGATGTGCTTTTTTGACTGTGCTTTTCTTCCATTGCCTATGGGGATTTGATCTTTGTAGGAAGCACTGGCTTCTATTCTTTTATCACTGTTCCTGGCATGGGGATATTGCCCCATTGCATGTAAATGATGCCAAACACAACAAACAAGCCAAGGGCCAGCGCAATGACAAACTTCGGCCTGAATATTGCCCCATACATAAAGACCAGCTTGACGTCCATCATCGGGCCATATGTCAGGAAGGAGAGCTTGGCCGCTGCGCTAAAACTAGTCATGTTTGCGGCAATAAATGCATCCGATGTGCTACACAGCGATAGAACAAAGGCAAGAGCCATCATGACAGGAACGCCCATCCAGTCCGATGACCCAAACTGGTCAATGGCAGCCTGATCAATTTGCGTGCGGTAAAGGGCGGTGATCATGACGCCGATGGTGAAATACATCCCTACATCTATGAAATCGCGGGCAGCTGCCCTGAGGGCAAGCACAAGCTTGTCCGGTCCACCATTTCCGCTTTCTACCACCTCATGCTCATGCTCATGCTCATGCTCATGCTCATGCTCATGCTCATGCTCATGCTTAGCCTCAGCCTTATCGGTTTTCTTCAGGAGGAATTCCCGAAGTATACTGCCTGCAGAAAACTGATGGACCACAAACCCGACGAGGACAGTCACAACATAAGCAACACCAATGCGTGAGATCGTCATGTATCCCGCATCTGGACCGGCGAAAGCGGAATAGGTGCTTAATGCAACGACAGGGTTCACTATCGGGGCTGCCAACATGTAGGTAATAGCGCAGGATACCGGCAACCCCTTCTTCACGAGACGGCGAATGACAGGAACAATCGCACATTCACATACAGGAAAAACCACACCGAGCAGGCCACTTAGTGCAATGGCTCCATAGCGATTCCTGGGCAGGATCCGGTCCATCATGTTTGATGGCAGGTAAGCATCAATAAACCCGGATATAATTGTTCCCAGCAGAATATAAGGTGCCCCCTCAAATAGAATGCTCAGAAACGCAAAGAAGAAGTCTCCAAGTGGGCTGGGCTCAGTGAAAGGCATTACTAGAGAAAAACGTTAGTTTGGGTGTTTTTCCAAATATCGCAAGCAATGCAATCACTCACTTCAAAAAAAGAAGACCGGCAGGAAACCCCACGATCCTGCCGGCCTGTAATCAGGAGTGGAATGATCCGATCTTCCTGAAAACCCTTGGTTTACTCTCATTCAGGGAATAAAACTGCCAAGTTTTGGAAAATTTCCGGCCCCTAAAAAGAAAGCTTTGTTACCTATAAACTGCCCGCCGTGCGGCTATCTCACCCAAAAAAGAAAAAATGGGATTTTTATTCTATAAGTCTTTTTTATTAAATGACTTATGAAATAATTTTTTGGGCCACTTCACCATAGACATCGGTGAGCCTGAAATCCCTGCCGGCATATCGGTAGGTGAGCTTTGTATGATCAAGTCCCATAAGGTGCAAAATGGTGGCATGCAGATCATGGGTATGCATTTTGTCCTCTACAGCGGTTCCTCCAAGCGGATCCGTAGCACCATAACGAATACCTCCCTTGATGCCGCCACCAGCCATCCACATGGAATAGCCCCTGTTATTATGACGCCTACCGTCTTGGTTCTGCCCTTCCGGCGAGCGACCAAACTCCCCTCCCCAGACAAGCAACGTGTCTTCAAGCATTCCGCGCTCCTTCAGGTCAGTAATCAAGGCCGCAATCGGCTGATCGGTGGCCAAGGCATTGTTCTTGAGCTTTGTACTCAACCCATTGTGCTGGTCCCATCCATTATGTGTGACCTGGATAAAACGAACCCCTGCCTCAGCGAGGCGGCGAGCCATCAGGCACTGGGTGCCAAAATTACTGGTTACCTTGTTATCCACTCCGTATAATTCACGCACCTTGGCAGGTTCCTTCTTCAGATCCATGACACCCGGTACTGCAGACTGCATGCGGTATGCCAGCTCGTAACTCTGGATCACACCCTCTATCTGGCTATTCACACCAACCCGCTCAAGCATGCCGCGGTTCATCGACTGCACGAGATCAATCTGGCGCCGCTGTTCCTTGTCGGAAAATACCGAGTTGCTGATGTTGGCCATTGAGTTGCCAACCGTCAACTTGGTTCCCTGGTAACTTGCGGGGAGAAATGCGGGACCGTAATTCTGGGCGCCGCCGAGACGCCCGAGAGGATTAATCGTCACAAACCCGGGAAGATCCTGATTAACCGTGCCAAGACCATAGGTAATCCATGCGCCCACAGAGGGACGCACAAAGTTCTGGCTGCCGGTATGCAGGGCAATGGTCGCCTGTGGGTGCGCCGGACTGGTGGTATGCATGCCATTGAGCAGGCACAAATCATCAGCATGCTTGGCCAGGTGCGGGTATATTTCGGAGATCATCAATCCGCTCTTGCCCGTCGGCTGAAAACTATATCTCGGGGCCAGCAAACCCTTTCCGTCCTTCTTCTTTCCTCCGGAATTGATCAACTCCGGCTTATGGTCAAAAGTCTCCAGGTGGCTGGGGCCTCCCTGCATGAACATGAAAATGACGCGTTTTGCCCTGGCTGGAAAATGTGAAGGCCGCTCTGAAAGCGGATTGCGGAACCCGGCAGCACCGGCCTCACCACCCAACAACCCCTTCAAGGCCAAGTAACCAAAACCACAGGATGTTGTTGAGAGCACATCACGGCGTGACAAACGGAGAGGGAATTTATTCATGATTTCTTTCTTCTTGGATAAACCGGTTACAGGGCATAACGAAATTCAGCGGAGGCAAAAAGGGCTTGGATCATTCCGCCAAGAGCCTCCACTTTAGACTGCCCATTTTCAGAGGCAGATTCGATATATCTGCGAGCCTCAGTCAATTCAGAACCTGAAGGGCTTCTGCCAAGCGCAAGCAAATAAGCCCCGTTAATTTGCTCCTCGTAACCCGCCAGTTTCCCACCATTGAGCAACCGTTTTGCAGCTGCCCGTGACTGGTCTATGACAAACTGATCATTGAGCAGATACAGTGCCTGAGTGGACACTGTCGTAATATCGCGGCGACCGATAACCGAGGCCGGTTCAGCAAAGTCAAACACCTGGAGAAACTCAGGGACATAATTGCGCACAATGGGCAAATAGACACTGCGATGGGAAAAGGAAGCCACCACGGGAGCACTGCTGTTCCTGCCAATCTCACCGGGCTTGATCTTCTCTACAAGCGAACCCTCGGCAGGTTCCAGTTTCAGGTTGCCGGCAACCAACATCATGGCATCGCGCAGGGCTTCTGCCTCCAGTCTCCGTACATTTGCACGCCAGAAGAGCCTGTTGTCCGGGTCCATGGCATGATTACTTTCCCTGTATTCACTGGCAAGGCGGTAGGAATGGCTCAACATCATTGCCCGGATAAGTTTTTTAACTGACCAGTTCATTTCTCCCGTAAAGCGGGCCGCCAGGTGATCCAGTAGTTCCGGGTGACTTGGACGCTCACCGCTTTGTCCGAAATTATCAACCGTGCGCACAATACCCGTTCCAAACAAATGGTGCCAGACGCGGTTTACCATGACCCGGGCAGTCAACGGATGGGAAGGATTACTCAACCAGCGCGCCAACTCGAGGCGTCCACTGGCATCCTTGGAAAGGTCCGGTTGCTTGCCTTTCGTCAAGACCTGGGGAACACCACGCGCTACCTCAGCCCCATGGTTATCTGCATCCCCGCGGATCCGGACCTTGCAATTGGTAATTGTCTTGGAATCACGAACACCCATTGCCAGGTTGCCACTTAACCCAGCACCTTGCTTACGTTCATTGGCAAGGTTGTTAACCTGTTTCTGGAGACGATTGACCTGCCCCTTGATCTGCTTAATGCGTTGCTGGGCACGCTGGGCATTGAAGGGAGTCTCGGAATCATTCGAAACCTTGCCTGCACCGCCCTGATTGGCCTTTCTGAAGTTCTTAAGAGCCTCAATGAGTTGACCCTGCTCTTTTTTCAGCTTGGTAAGCTGCTTTTGTAACTTTATTTCCCTCGCCCCCGGCTTTGTCACCTCAACAACGACAGGACGGCTACTCTCCGGATCCTTCAGGGAAATTAAAGCAGCGCGATTCATCTTATTCCCGCCACCCTGCCGGCTTCCATAGCCGCTAAGGGTATCCGTGCTGCCGAAAATGCCCGCCATAGCGTAATAATCTGTCGTAGGAATCGGGTCAAACTTGTGGTCATGACAGCGGGCACAGCCAGTGGTCAATGCCATGAATGCCCTGCCGGTCACATCGATCTGGTCGTCAATCACATCCAGCTTGAACTTCTCCTTGTCGCGCTCATTAAGGTCCATGGATCCTAAAGCCAGAAACCCGGTGGCAATCTTCGCTTCATTTTCTGCCTCAGCATCCCCATCAGGCAAAAGATCCCCCGCTAGCTGTTCGGTAAGAAAACGGTCATATGGCTTATCCTTGTTAAAGGCGGCAATGACATAATCCCTGTATTTCCAGGCATAAGGAAAAGGGAAGTTGCGGGTGCGCCCCATGGATTCGCCATATCGAACAATATCAAGCCAGTGCCTTGCCCAGCGTTCCCCAAAGTGCTCAGAGGCAAGCAAGCGGTCCACAATCCTCGCAAGGGCTTCACGGTCACTGGCAGGATCTTCCCTGAAAGCGCGAATCTCTTCCGGTGTCGGAGGCAAGCCCACAAGATCATATGTCACACGCCGGATGAGTGTTTCCCGGTCAGCATCCGAAACAGGAACAATCCCCTTCCCACCCTGCTTGGCGAGGATAAAGCGGTCAATCGGGTCATTAACCCATTTGTGATCCGGCGCCTCCGGCAGCACCGGGGCAATCACCGGCTGGAATGACCAGAACTTGCGCCCGGCGGCAATATCAATTGCTGAGGGTGCGGCTTTTGCGGGTTTGCCATCACGGGGATCCGGTGCTCCCATCGCCACCCATTTTTTCAGGTTAACAATCTCAAGATCGGAAAGCTTGTATTTCGGGGGCATGGCAAAGTCCGGGTCATGTTGCTCCACCGCCTCAATAATCAGGCTTTCAGAAACCTTACCCGGGACCAGTGCCGGACCGGAATCACCGCCATCCATCCACCCGGACTGGGTGTCCAGCGTCAATCCACCCTTATCCTCGCCTTTGGCCGCCGAATGACATTTGTAGCAATGCTTGGCCAAAAGTGGCCTGATGGACTTCTCAAAAAAAGCGATCTTGCCCGGCTCTTTCTCAATAGCAGAAGCCTTGAGAGAACCCGAAACGGCCAGTATCACAATAATGAAAAAGGCATGCGCGTTCATTTCTTTTCTGTCGAAAATCAAAGTCCGTAACTATACTTGCCGGAGAAGGGACTTCTCAACAAAAAAGAAATACCGAGCCTGAGCCATTCGCTCTTCTGAAAATGCCTTTTCAGGCATATCACATGCTGAACGCCGAGTTATACCCCAATTAAAAGCCTAACAGGGTTTTCAACACATTCCTTGATTCTCGAAAGAAAAGTCACCGCCTCCTTACCATCAACGATGCGATGATCATACCCGAGGGCAAGATACATCATCGGTCGTATCACCACCTCTCCATCCACCGCCACAGGGCGCTCGATAATATTATGCATACCTAATATAGCCGATTGCGGAGCATTGAGGATGGGCGTTGACAACATAGAGCCATAAATACCGCCATTGGATATCGTGAAAACACCACCCTGTAAGTCGGCAATCTCCAGTTTTCCCTCTCGCGCCCTTGCGGCACATTGCGCAATATCCGACTCAATCTCAGCAAAGCTCTTCTTGTCACATTCCCTGATCACGGGAACAAAAAGCCCACGGTCACTGCCCACTGCCACCCCGATATCATAAAAATGATTAACAATAAGGTCCTCACCGTCTATGCGGGCATTGATCCCCGGAACTTCCTTGAGCGCATCAACCACTGCCTTGATAAAAATCGACATGAACCCAAGCTTGACTCCATGCTTGGCCACAAACTCATCCTGAACATCCTTGCGCAGTTTCATGATGCCCGACATGTCACATTCATTAAAGGTGGTCAGTAAGGCTGCCTCCTGCTGTGCGGACACCAACTGAGTCGCGATCTTGCGCCTCATCGGGGAAAGTCGTCGACGCGTCATTCTTCCGTTCTGCTCCACACTGGCAGGAACCTGAGCCGGTTCAGCAGCAGGCTTA
>CACIUL010000035.1 GCA_902589825.1 uncultured Verrucomicrobiota bacterium | reverse complement strand
TCAATAAATTAAATGTCGATCAGTATGCCTACATGGTGAAGAAAATGCACAACCTCAAGGAAGGTGAGGGCACCCTGCTGGACAACTGCATCATGATGTGGGGGTCCGGCCTGGAAGACGGTAACAAACACCGCCGCGAAAACCTCCCCTTCATCCTCGCCGGCAAAGGCGGCGGTTCCCTCAAGACCGGTCGCTTCCTCTCCAACGTAAAAGGTAACCAGGGCGACCTGCTCACTACCCTGCTCGCCTGCGTTGGTGTTCCCCTTGACCGCCCGATCGGCATCGCCAACAAACAAATCGAAGCGATCAAAGCCTGATTGACTCCGACTGACGTAACCAGACGGGCACATCCCTATTCTTCCTTGTGTCTCAGGAGGAGGTGCTACCAGCATTCGGCCGTCCTCCCGGCATTCAAGAAGAAAACAAATTGAAATAATGAGAATCAAACCGCCCTTTTATACTTTGTGCACCCTGTTAGCCATTGCGTGGTCCTTGCCATGGCTGCAATCCTCAACTGCTGCAGAAAAAGACAAGCAAATTGCAAAGGGTCCGCTCAAGGTCTTTATCCTTGCCGGCCAGTCAAATATGGATGGACAGGCGCAGATCAGGACGATCGATTTTCTTGCCGAAGACCCGGATCCTGCACGCGCGGCCCTGTTGAAGACATTCAAGCCGGACGGGAAAAACCTGGTCACCCGCAGTGATGTCTGGGTCGCCAATGCAGGTGTTTATGAAAGGCTTCAACCCGGTTTCGGGGGGCGCGGAAACTATAATAAGCTGGGCTCCAAGATCGGGCCGGAATATGCATTCGGCTACTATATGGGCGCAAAGCTCGAGGAGCAGGTGCTCCTGATCAAGTATGCACCGGGAGGGCAGAGCCTCTATGTCAACTTCCGCCCACCGAGTGCGGGAAAAACCGGCATCGAAAAACTCGATAACCAGGTATTGACAAAAGAGGCGGCGGACAAGTGGAATGGCGGGCGGGTCGAGCCGATCGTCGGCCTGCAATACCGCAAAATGATCCGCTATGTGCACCAGACACTGGATAACCTGAAACAACACTATCCCGCATATGACGAAAAAGCCGGATATGAAATCGCCGGGTTCGTTTGGTTCCAGGGCTATAATGACATGTTTGATGTCACCGGCCGCAAGCAATACGGGGCAAATCTCGTCCACTTGATCAAGGATGTGCGCACCGAGTTCAAGGCACCTGAAATGAAAGCCGTTGTCGGTGTCATGGGGGTCAACGGACCACACAACGAGCACAACCCGAAACAGAAGGATGTGCGCAATGGTCAACGCTTCATCAATACCGTCTCAGAGTTCAAGGGGAACGCGAAGGCGATTGAAACCGCCCCCCTCCTGGATCCTAGAGTGGTCGCTCTGACAGCAGGAGGCTGGCTGCCGGAATATGATCGCGACTTCAAGAAAAACCCGATCACTGAGGAGGAACGGGCCATGTTAAGCCGCGCCATGTCCAACAAGGGGTTTCACTATAGCGGTGAGGGACGCTTCTTTATCCTTGCCGGCAAGGCCTTTGCCGAGACCATGCAGGAGTTGATGGGACTCAGGTAACAGGCGATAAAAAGTTCAATAATAAAAAAACCGACGCCCATCATCGCAGCGTAATTTTTTCGGCATAAACTTTAAACTCCCCATCCTATTTCCAGATGAGTTTTATGAAACCAACCTCCCTGCCCTTTTTCCTTGCCCTGATCGCCATGGCAGAAGCATTCCTGGCTTACGCCCTGCCTGCCGCCGAAAAGCCCAATATAGTGCTCATTTATATCGACGACTTAGGCTACGGCGACATTGGATGTTATGACTGCAAGGATATCCCCACGCCAAATGTCGACCGGTTGGCCAAGGAAGGGGTGCGCTTCACCGCTTCCTATATCACCAACCCGCCGTGTTGCCCGAGCCGGTGCGCCCTGATGATGGGCCAGTACGGTCAGCGCTTCGGCAAATACGGCATGTCCCGCGGCCTCCCCATCCCCGAGGATCGGCCAACCCTGGCCAAGTTCATGGCGGACAACGGCTACGTTACCGGGCAGATCGGCAAGTGGGATATTGGATCGAAAAACCAGGGCCCCCTGCAGGTTGGCTTTACCGAGGTCGCCCAAAAGCCGCCCAAGAAAAAAGCTGGCGGGAAAAATTCAAAGTACTTCTGCATCAACGAGGCGGGTCAGACCCAGTGGCTGACTGATTATGATGGCGACAACATGGTCGAGTTCATCAAGCGCCACAAAAACAATCCCTTCTTCCTTTATTGGTCGCCCGAGGCTGTTCACTCCAGCAACCAGGAGGCCCCTCCCAGCCTGACCAAACGCACGCGCGCCAAGGGCAAGCGAAGCAAACTAGCCGGCGCCATCGTCTCGGTTGACGACCAGGTGGGTAAATTATTGAAAGCCTTGCAGCAACACGGTCTGCGCGAGAACACACTGGTCATCTTCTCAAGCGACAACGGAGCCAATAGCGGTGAGAACGGATCCTCGGCACCCTACCGGGGTGGCAAGGGGCAGGGAACCCAGCAGGAAGGCTGGGTTCGAGTTCCCACCATCTTCTCCATGCCTGGAGTGGTTCCTCAGGGAAAAAACTACCACAAGCAAATCGCGAACTTCGATTTCTATTCCACCATTGCCTCAGCAGCCGGTCTGACCATCCCCAAGCATTGTGACGGAGTAGACTTGATTCCATATCTCAATGGCCGGAAGAATGGCGAACCACACGAATACCTATTCTGGCTCAACAACGAGCCCGGTGACGCCGTCCGCCGACACCTGATTGCTGTCCGCTGGCAGGATTGGCGACTATACAGGAAATATGACAAGGACCCGTGGCAGCTCTTTAACCTGAAGGCAGATCCCAGGGAAGAGAAGAATGTCGCAGCCAGAAATCCTGGCATTGTCAAACAGCTATCCGACAAGCATGCTGCATGGGTCAAGACACTTTCCCCGTTAGGAAAAATCCCCGAGAAGGTGCGATCCGATACCCGCATACCGTCCGGACATGGCTGGTCGTTTGCGCGCCAAAGAGCCAGGGAATAACCGACAATGATGAAACCCATCATTTTCCTCTGCAGCTTAACCTTGGCGTTATCATGCGCCGGTGCAGCAAAGCAGCCCAACATCCTTTTCCTGTTTACCGACGACCACGCGCTCAAGGCACTCTCGGCCTATGGTGGACCCTTGGCCAGGATCGCCCCCACTCCACACCTCGATCGGCTCGCCAAGGAAGGCATGCTCTTTGAGCACTGCCTGGTCAGTAATTCCATCTGCGCACCCGCACGCGCCGTCATCCTTACCGGGAAGTATTCGCACCTCAACGGCCAGCTGACCAACAAGGAGGTTTTTGACGGCTCACAACAGACCGCACCCAAACTGCTGCAACAAGCCGGATATCAAACAGCCATCGTGGGTAAATGGCACCTGAAGTCCACGCCCACAGGCTTTGATCACTTTGAGGTGCTCAAGGGTCAGGGCCAATACTACAACCCAATGCTCATTACCAATGGACGCAATGTGAAACATACCGGTTACACCACCGATATCATTACCGACCAGGCATTAAATTGGCTTAGCAACAGGAATAAAAAGAAACCGTTCTTCCTGATGTGCCAGCATAAAGCGCCGCATGGCCGCTGGGAACCTGCCCTGCGCCATCTGGAGACTTTTGATAAGATAAAAATCCCTGAGCCGTCAACGCTCTTCGACGATTATGCCGGCCGCAGTGCCGCCCCGGCAGGCCACAAAATGGGTATTGCCGAGGACTTGGGCCCGAGCAGGTTAATGTTCCGTTATTCCAGCAAGTTCACGCCGGAGCAGTTCAAGGCCTTCGACGGCCATTTCAGGCCACGCAATGAGGCATTTGAGAAAGCAAACCTCGACGGCAAGGCACGCACCCGCTGGTATTATCAAAGGTATATCAAGAACTACCTGCGCTGCGTCAAGGCCGTGGATGAGAATATCGGACGCATGCTCAAATACCTGGATAATACCGGCCTTGCCGAAAACACGGTGGTGATCTACAGCTCGGACCAGGGATTCTGGCTGGGCGAGCACGGATGGTTCGACAAGCGTTGGATGTATGAGCAAAGCCTGCATACCCCGTTACTTGTCAGGTGGCCGGGAGTGACTAAGGCCGGCAGCAGAAATGCACGCCTTGTCTCCAATATCGACTTCGCCCAGACCTTCCTGGACATTGCCAACGCACCTCAGCCAAAGGATATGCAGGGCCTCTCCCTCACCCCTATTCTTCGCGGCCAAACATCCGGACAATGGCGTAAGTCCCACTACTATCATTATTACGAGGCCGGCGGCCATGGGGTTCCAGTCCACTACGGTGTTACCGACGGCCGCTACAAACTCATCCGTTTCCCGGAAAAACCGCTCAATACATGGGAATTCTTTGACCTTGAGGCTGACCCTCTAGAAATGAAGAGTCTCTACGGGGAATCCAAATACCGCCAGAAGGTCGGCTACTTGAAAAAAGAACTCAGCCGCCTCCGCCGGGCATACCGTGTAGGCAGTTAAGCCCTGCCAAAAACTGCTTATGAAGTTTGCCCTCAAGGAAACCCGGCGTTTCTTCCCGTTGTGTTTACAGGCAAAAGAAGCAAAAATGCAATGGTGACACTCCTCACTAAAAAATGCACCTGCTTGATCCATTCATTGGTGGTCATCCCAGGAATCCTTCCTGCGCCAAGCCATGGAAAGCAACCGGGTGAGGACCAGGATTCATTCGTGATGCCACAATCAAGGCGTATTGCTGCCGACCAGGCATTAACAGATACCCTGAAGCGTCCCAACCCAGGAATCCCTGCAAGGCGCTTTGCCGAGACAGAAGACACTCTCGACCTGTAATAATAATATTGTCCCCATATGGGAACCATCACACTTAAAGAATAACTCCAGCCATGAAACATGCCATTACCTTTCCTGTTTCCATCCTGCTGTCACAGTCACTGCTTGCCGGAGATCCATTGGAAATCGGCACCCAGGCCCAATGGGAAAAGGCTCTCACTGCATCAAAGGATGTCATCATCAGAGACGGCACCGTGTCTCCTGTTGCCAAGGCCGGAACAATCAGTGTCAAGCTGGACAAATTTGACCGTAAACGCTCAGTGGAATCGCTGACCATCCAACAATCGGCAATCTGGCAGAACTGGGAGGCTAAACCACGGGTAGGGCCAAAAAACCTGCGTGATGCCCCGGTGTTGCTGACCATGGGTCCTGATAACTATTGGATGTTCGGCCGCTACGGGACAATGCCAAAGAAAAAAGGTCAAAGCCCGGCGGGAGAATCCCCTGCTGAAGGCAAGGATGCCACGTTGGATGGATTCGACATTCCCCTGAAGACCACTTCAATACCGACCCAGTTCAACGCCCCTGGCGGACTGCTAAAGGGTCAGGGCGGATACCATGCATGGCAGAGCAGGGACATGGTCCACTGGGTGCACCACGGTTGCGTCACCCCGGGGTTTGCCCGCTGGGTGACAACAGCCGAGCAGGTGGATGGAAAAACCTACATCTACTATGACTTTCCCAACGACCAGGACCCCCACCTTTTCATCGACGAGGACTTAACGGACGGCAAACCGGGCAAGAACATGGGAATTGCCCTAGACGACCCCTCACATGGTTCGGATTGCGCTGTTATCCGGGACATTCAGGGTAAATTCCATATCATCTTTGAGGACTGGAGCCCAATCAATGCCCGCAAGCACTCATGGGATTCCCCATTGGCCGGGCATGCCGTAAGCCAGAATGGAATCGACAACTTCTCCATCCTGTCCCATGCAGTTGACGATCGCACCAAGCCAACCGGCAGGATTGCTGAATATCTGCACCCGCACTGGGCGAAGGAAGATCCCAAGAGATTCAAGAGCAACGTCGCAAAATACGAAATCCATGAGCCCAAACAGAATGCCTATGGCGACTGGGCCTCCATCTCCATCGGTGGCCAGTATTATCTCTTTTGCGACTTTCACCCTGCCAATAAAGGAATCCGTATCGCTTGGTTTACTTCTTCCAGCATCGACAAGCCTTTTTCCTTCTGCGATGAAATAGGTAAGGGGCATCCTGACCCCGATATCGCTTTCGCCGAAGGTCGCTTCTACCTGGTGACACAAACATCCAAGGACTATGTCAGTCCCGGACCATGGGTGGAAAAAATTGAGGCCAGGGTCGGTGTCGACACGGACAATGACGGCAAGGTCAACCAGTGGACAGACTGGACTGAAGTTAAGGAAACCTACGATTACATCCCCGGCTTCTCCAAGCAGGTCAAGCGAATCCCTGCCACCATGGACCTCAAGGAAATTCCTGCCGGCTATGCTTTTCAGGCTGAGCTGAAAATCACCGATACCACGGAAAACAAATCCAAGCCGATCATCGAGAGTTTACGCCTCTCCTTCAGGTGAAACGCCTTTTTCAAGCCGTAATACGCAGGAATTGCATTCACGCCCGATCTGCCTTTCACCATCTCAGTGCCTTGTCTTAGCCCACATGGATCTACGCTCATCCATAGCCTCCCGAAAACCCTGCAAATAAAAACCCCATGCACGCAATGCTCTTAATCTTTCTAAAGAGGGCAACCTTCCTGGTCCTACTGATGGCCTTCTATGCCCGAAGTCATGCGGCACCATCCCACACCAATATTGTCTTAATCTTCATTGACGACATGGGATACGGCGACATCGGGCCTTTTGGTAACAAGTTAAACCAGACACCCCATCTGAACCGGATGGCCAAGGAAGGACTCAAGCTGACGGATTTTTATGTTTCCAACACGGCCTGCACACCATCACGCGCAGCACTGATGACCGGGACCTATGCCCACCGAATCGGCATGGATGGTCGCGTCGTCTTCCCGGGTGAAGACCGTGGACTGCATCCGGATGAAATAACCATTGCTGAATTACTCAAGAAAGAGGGATATGCCACGGGGTGCTTCGGCAAGTGGCACCTGGGCGACCAGAAAGAATTTTTGCCCCTCTCGCAGGGGTTTGATGAATACTTTGGCATTCCCTACTCCAACGACATGTGGCCGGGCAACAAGCGGGGTAATCCTGTCACAAACCGTGCCCCTTACACACCACTTCCGGTTATTCATCAGGATAAGGCAGTCGCCTATGTCAGTGATGGGCAGGACCAGGCACTTCTTTGCGAGGTCATCACTAAGAAGGCAGTCAGTTTCATCCGGAAGAACAGGAAAAATCCCTTCTTCTGTTATGTTCCCCACGCCTACGTGCACAGCCCCCGATATGCCCGTCCAGACATCCTGAAAAGGGCGGCCGGCAACGTCAACCGGGCAAATGTCGAGGAAATTGACGATAGCGTGGGACAGATTCTTGATACTCTTCGCCAACTTGATATCCAGGATCACACACTGGTTATTTTTACCTCTGACAACGGAGGGGCCGGCGGCATGAGCATGGGCCAGCTGCGGGGCGGCAAAGGCGGACCCAAGTATGAAGGTCACATGCGCGTGCCGACACTCACCTGGTGGCCGGGAACCATCCCGGCCGGAAAAGTAAACAGCGAAATTGCAACTACCATCGACCTGTTTCCTTCACTGGCCAAGCTTGCCGGCACCGGTATTCCAGTCGACCGCACCATCGATGGAAAGAACGTCCTTGACCTGCTCCTTGGCAAGCCCGGGACCAAATCTCCGCACAAGTCCCTTTATTATGAAGTGGATGGTATTCGCAGGGACAACTGGAAGCTGGTAATGGGAAAGCGCAGAAAACCCGAGCTCTATAACCTGATTGCGGACATAGGAGAAAAAAATGACCTCGCCGACAGGCATCCCGATATTGTCGATGAACTCAAGTCCATGCTGGATGCCCATGCTGAGCAAATTGTTGAAGATACCCGCCCTGCTGCATTCGTGGAGCAGGCAGTACCCATAATATCAAGGCCCGGCAACCTGCCCCGTCTCAGGGAATACATGAATCCATCAGGAAAGCAGAAATGAAAAATCCAACGAGCCTATCAACAACCATGAAACCTGCCATACTGTCTTGCGCTCTGCTCTTAAACGGCAGCCTGCTACAAATGGAGGCCAGGGAAGAGAACTGGAAAACTTATTCCGGAAAGGCAGGCCCGAGCGGATGGCGCTGCCACACCGTGTATCCTGACCCGAAAGACCATGGCCCGGACGGCATTAACGTTCATGACTGGGATGGTGATGGGGACTTCGACCTGTTCGTCAACTACGAGGAAGGAAAATACAGCCGGCTGTATTTTAACCCGGGCCCCGGTAAATCCCGGCACCCATGGAGTCAATTTATTGAGTTCAAGCACGGACAATGTGAGGATTCAGGCATTGGAGACCTCGATAACGATGGCGACCTGGACTACATCGCCAACGGTGGCTGGGTTTACTTCAATCCGGGCAGGGATAAAGTCGCTGATGCCTCAGCGTGGAAGAAGATGACACTCTTCAACTATGAGCGGCGGGTGCCGACCGTGACTGATGTCGACGGCGATGGCCTCAATGACCTGATTGTCGGGGCCCAGGAGTGGTATCAGCAGCCAAAAACAGGAAAACATGAGGCCCGCAACTGGAAAAAACACGTCATGGGAAAGAACCGCTGGCCGATGAACTGCATCATGCGCGACCTTGATGGTGACGGTGACATGGACATGGTGGTCCCGGACAGGGGGAAGGAAATATGCTGGTATGTGAACCCGGGCAAAGACAAGGTGACCGGACCCTGGCAGCGCAAGACACTGCATCCACACCATGAACCGATGTTCATGACCCTGGGCGATGTGAATGGCGACAAGATAGAGGACGTGGTCATTACCGGAGGCAGCCTGGGAAAACTGGCCCGCAAACTGATCGTTCTGCTGCGTATCAACAAAACCGGGGACCCCACCTTCAAGGAGATCATTATCGACCAGCCCACAGGCAACTTTCCGAAGGGAGTTGCTATAACCGACCTGGACGGTGACATAGGAAAAAAAGAGATCATTGTTATCCCAAAGGGAGGCGACCTGTGGACTGCCACTTATTCAGGGGATCCCATGCAACCCGGGAACTGGAAGGCAACCGCGATCACCATGCCCGGCGCTGAAACAAGAAAAAAAATGGACAATGCCTGGCTGGGCGACCTCGATGGTGATGGTGACCTTGATGTCATAACGACCGATGAGAATGGTGGCTGGGGAGTAATCTGGTTCGAAAATCCTGCAGCATCCCAATAGTAAAAACCAAATGCAAAAACTCCTCACAACCATTGCCTTTATATGGCTGGCCTCCTTGTCGCAGGCTGATGAAAAATCCCCTGCAAAGCCTGATCGCAGCCGGGTTAAGCCGGATATGCAAGAAGGCATCATCCAGGAGCCACACATCATGTTCACCTATGTGGACGAGAAAAAACGCAGGCGCCTGACCCTCGACCTCTATCGCCCAACTGAAGCGCAAGGCCCCTGCCCTGCAATCGTCCTTTTTTTTGGTGGTGGATGGCAAAACGGACGCCCCGGGATCTTTGCCAGCCTGGCACAGGGCCTGGCACAAAGGGGCTACGTCTGCATTGTCCCGGCATACCGGCTAAGTGGCGAAAAACCTTTTCCCGCAGCCGTGCACGATGGTAAAGCGGCCATCCGCTGGACGCGCAAGAATGCCAGGCGTTTCAATATAGACCCGGAACGGATTGCATCCATGGGGGGGTCAGCAGGCGGCCACCTCGCGGGGTTCATGGCTGCCAGCAACGGCATCAAGCATTTCGAGGGCAAAGGAGATCACCGTGATGTCTCCTCGGAGGTGCAAGCAGCCATCGTCATGTGCGGGCCAATGAGCCTGCTCCTGCCGCATATTATTGAGCGGGTGGAAAAAGCCGCGGCAAAACCGGAAGGAGACGCAATCATTGACTTCATGGGAGGGGCGTTGCCGAAGCAGAAAACAGGTATCTATATTGAAGCTTCTCCACTAACCCACCTGAATGCGGACACGCCTCCCATGCTTTTTATTGACGGCGAATTCGATCGGCCCCGTACCCGCTACACGGAATTCTGGGCAAAGATGGACAAGCTGGAAATCCCGCATGAATTCGTCATGATGCCCAAGGCTCCGCACCCCTTCTGGAACATGCGCGAATGGTTTATTCCCACGATCGATGCCGTAGATGCTTTCCTTAAGAAACACTTGCCGGAATAATGCAACAATGAGCCAGCACCGCCTTCTCTTAATTGTGTTCACCGTATTGCACGGCACCATTGCCGCGCAATCACGCGAGCCTGACCGTTGGCTGGGGAAGACCGGCTACGGGCTGATGTTTCATTACGAGGCCTTCAAGGATCATTCGCCGCAATCCTATAACCGAGCCATTGATTCCTTTGACGTGGAAAAATTCGCCGGCGAAGTCGAAAGTACCGGCGCAGGACACGTCATCTTCGTCATCGGGCAGCACTGGGGAAAATATTGTGCCCCAAACCAGGCGTATGAAAAACTCCTTGGGGTGAAAAACGGGGTATGGACCTCAAAACGTGACTTGGTCATGGAAATCGGTCGACAACTATCCCGGCGAAACATCAGGCTCATTATCTACATGACGGCACGGGCTCCCATGCGCCATTACAGGGTCATCAAGGCCATGGAAGACACCCTGCCAAGCATTAACGGCAAGCCCGTCGGGCCGGACATTGATCCCATGTCTCACCCACGCAAGATAAAGGGGTTCCTGCGCAGTGAGAACCAGGCTCCCAATCCCGCTTTCCTGAAAAACTGGGCTGAAGTCTGTGGTGAGTGGTCACGGCGCTACGGCAAGCTGGTATCAGGATGGTGGTTTGACGGATACAAGACCGAAATGAGGGATGCCTATAATGCCCTCAGCAAAGAAGAATATAACATCGATACATGGGTTGCATCGATTCGTTCCGGAAACCCGGAAGCCGAACTGGCCTTTAATGCCGGTGCACACCCGCTGCTCTCCCTGTGCACCGGCGGAAAATTGTGCCCGCACCAGACGTTTACCTCCGGCGAAAGCCACGACTTTTATCAGCGCACCAAGAAGGGAAAAGGAAAGACATTGACACCCAGAAATTTTCCTGCCCCAAGAGGCGTCATCTGGCACCTGCTCCTTCCGGTCAGCAAGGGGTGGGGTGCCGGCGAAAAGTCCAGATTTGAAACATCAACATTAAAGGAGCGTATTGACCTCATCAATGCAGAGGGCGGCACGATCACGCTGGATGTCCCGGTCAGCCCGGATGGTAGAATTCCAGAAAAACTTCTGCAAACACTCCAGGAGCTTGGCAAGGATAGCAAAAAACTAAAGGACGGGATAAGGTCCTTTTAATCAATGGCGGCAGCGTGACGGCCTGCCTTCGGGTCACCCGCCGCGTAGACCATCATCGCGGCCTGTTCAATGCGTGGCGTCACTCATCAGTGGCGGGTTGAGACTATTTCTTGAAAATTCTAACAAGAATTTCTTTTGCCATCTCTTCCGGAGACTTTCGTGCTAAAGAAGGCCTGCGAGATTTCCCGCTTGCAAGGAGGCGCATATCTTTTCCGTCTCGGATTTCTAAGTTTAGCTGAAGCATATACATTGTAAGATCCCACATCCATTTATCCCGGTATGTCACTATGGCATCTACTGGATTAGATGGAGTTGCCAACTTCCCATAGGTACTTTTGTATCCAAGCAAATTGAGCTGGTCAGATATCACTCTTTCTATACCTCGTTCATCCGCAGGTAACTTTTGTACATAAAAGGTATTAAGATTCGTCAGGCTCGCTGACGGAGCCTTTGTGGTTGATATGGACGCGCAACTTGAAAGCAAAATTGCGGCGGGTATTAACATTATTAGCATTTTTTTCATAAGATATCCCCTCAACGTTTAATGGGTAGAATTCGCCTATCGACCCATTATTAGAAATAGCGAATATCTTTATAATGCCAAGATCAAGAGCACTTTATCAACGATAAATTCAGCCCGCCAAGCGGTTATGCATCTGGATAGACGAAAAACCGTTACCCCAGCACTCGCAAATCCTCAATTATAGGTAAACCTAGTCCCCCATACGTTCACGGGCTACACTTGAAAATCCGGTAACCCCGTAGGAGACGGGAACCGGGTCTTCAACCCGTGTGTGATCGTTTTTCAAGGTCACGGTGGATGGCCCGGTTGGCTCTGAGGGAAAAATCCCAGAACAGCTCTTGCAAGCACTCCTGAAACTTGGACAAGGCAAGAAACTAAAGGACGGGATAAAGTCCTTTTAATCAATGGCGGCAGCGTGACGGCCTGCCTTCGGGTCACCCGCCGCATGGATCATGCCATTCCCCTGGTCAATATAGAGCATAACGGGATAGGCAATAGCGCCACCGGCAGTGCTGACCTTGTGCCCGCGTTGTTCCAATTCCCTGAGAACACCCGCAGCAACCGCCTTGTTAACCCGCATCTTGCCGGGACCCACGATGGCAGCCTGCCGGTCCGGGTTCGGGTCAAAGGAACCCTGGTGGTGAAATGTGTTGAATCGTGGCCTGGTCACTGCCTGTTCGGGAAGCATCCCGAAATCCACATGGTTTAGGATCACATTCAGTGTAGTCTGGTCCTGCAGGTCACCACCTGCAACACTGACAGCCAATACCGGCTTGCCATCCTTGAGGACAAGTGTCGGGGTCAGCGTGATACGCGGGCGCTTGCCGGCCTGCACCCGGTTCGGATGCCCAGGTGTCGTGTTCAGGCTGCGCACCCGGTTGCCCTGAGTCACGCCGGCCGGACCGGGCCGGTTGCCCACAAGGTTTGCGCTGGGCGTTGCAGCAACCACATTGCCCCAGCGATCAGCAACCACACAGGTAGTGGTATCCTGCACCGGGATATCACTGGTTGACTCCACCGGCTTATCCTTGGCCTTGATGGCACCCGGACCATAAGGATCACCGGGACGAATAGCCTGCGAGGCACTGGCCGGGTCAATCAACTGACGACGCAACGACGTATATCTCTCCGAGAATAATGCCTTCAGGGGCACATCGGCGAACAGGGGGTCGCCATAATACTCGTCCCGGTCAGCCATCGCCAGTTTCAGGGATTCAATCACTGTATGGATGTAGGCAGAGGAAAGGTGTCCCATTTCCCTCAAGTTAAACCCCTCAAGAAGCCTCAAGGCCTGACAAAGGTAAGGACCCTGCGTCCACGGGCCGCACTTGAATACCTGATACCCCCTGTAATGGACGGAAACCGGTTCTTCCACCCGGGTACGGTGATTCTCAAGGTCACGCTTGCGCAAAAAGGAACCCGTTTCAATATACCAGGCCTCAAGCTCATCCGCGATATCACCCTTATAAAACCGGTCCCTTGCCGCAGCCAGTTTTTCCTCGCGAGTGCCTTCTGTTTCATCCTCACGGGCAGTCATCCTGCGCAATGTCACCGCCAAGTCCGCATGCCAGGGCTCTCCGCCGCCATCCAGCAATTCCAGTGTGGGTTGAACCGCCTGCTGAAAGGACACGGTTCCGTACATCCTCAGCGCCGTGATCACAAGATCGATTGCTCCCGGAACGGGGGCGGACTTCATGCTTCCATTGGCAGGGATGCCGTTTTCATAATACCACTTGATTGCCCCGGGATCGAGGGGAGCGGCACCCAGTCCGCTAAGGACCTTGACCTCCTTTTTCCCGGCATCATAAATGATCAATGGCACCTCGCCGCCAATGGCAAAAAGGCCATAGTCAGTCACTGCCAGTGCCAGCAACGTGGCAGCCGCAGCATCAGCAGCATTGCCACCCTGCTTGAGGATACGGATCCCCGCGGCAACCGATTCGGCTTTACCTGCCGCAACAGCACCGCCTGCACCGGAACCTTTCCATGTAATTACCTCATCAGCCCGGGCCGTAATACCAAGTCCCGGCAATGCCAGAAGTTGAATAAAGATGAACAAAACATTAATCCGGAAACGACTCATTGGAAGCAGGTTTCATCGCCGTTATAGGCATTGAATAAACCAAAGCCTATAACCCGCGACATGGCAAGGCTCTCAGGCCATCGCTAAAACGTCAAGGACAAGACACACTGCATCATGGAACGCGTGATCATGGCGGAATTCAACGATTGCATCTTGATCGTTTTAGTAGTCCATTTTATGAACAGGATGCCGGCGCCGACGACTGGCAACCGATGATCAAGCCCCCCAGAATAAAACAAAGCATGTATGCTTTAACGCAAAGCATGTATGCTTTGGCCCAGCCATAAATTTGCCATGAACCCCCTGATTCCGGCGGATGCCCGCTCCCTGAAACGCCTTTGGGCAACATTCTTTCTTGTGCTTCCACTCCTGGTCATTGACGCCAATGCCGGCCTGCGCATCTCAGAATTCATGGCATCAAATGACTCAACCCTCCTTGATGAGGACGGTGAATCCTCGGACTGGATCGAGATTTATAACCCGGTGGAAGATAATACAGCAATCAACCTTGATGGATACGCCCTGAGTGATGATCCACTATTGCTTCAAAAGTGGACGTTTCCCGACACGCAACTTGCTCCGGGTTCGCGACTCGTCGTATTCGCCTCAGGCAAGGACCGTGCCGTGACAGGTTCCGAATTACACACCAACTTTTCCCTCGAAAGAAATGGCGAGTTTCTCGCGCTGGTGGCCCCCGATGGGATAACCACCCTCTCTGTATTTGATACCTATCCGGAACAGTTTGAGGACGTCTCCTACGGATTGGGTACCGCCCTTCCCCCTGTAAGTGCAACAATCATCAATGATAATGCATCCTGCCGCTGGATTGTGCCTTCCACCACCACGGCGAACTGGCAGGAAACGGATTTTGACGACAGCTTGTGGGCGGAAGGCAATACAGGAATCGGATACGAGAGGGGAGTGGGCGGCATCACCTATACGGAGTTGCTCGGCACCAATGGCAATGTTGAAGCAAGCACCTTTAATATCACCGGCACCTGTTACGTCCGCATACCTTTCTCACTGGACGGGGCCAATACCGTGACATCGCTTAACCTGAGGATGAAATACGATGACGGGTTTATTGCCTACCTCAACGGCACCCTTGTGGCATCGGCAAACGCCCCGGAAAATCCCTCCTTCAACTCACTATCCACGAATTCCCACAGTGACAGTGCCGCCATTATTTTCCAGAATTTCGACATCACCAGTTCCATTGGTGAGCTGAACGAGGGTGACAACGTGCTGGCAATCCACATGCTCAACAGGGCTTTGGATAGCTCCGACTTCCTGATGCTGCCAGAGCTGGATCTAGAAAAAGTGGATCAGAATGGCGCCCTTACACAGGGCTATTACTCATCACCTACTCCAGGAAGCGTGAATGGGGTCTCGGTTGAAGGTTTCGTCAAGGATACCAGCTTTAATATCGATCGCGGCTTCTATTCCGGGCCGATTTCCGTTGAAATCACGACAGCCACTCCGGAGGCAACGATCCGCTACACCACGGATGGATCCATACCAACAGCGGAAAACGGGTTGGTTTACAATGCCCCGGTTGACATCACCACCACCACAACCCTGCGGGCAGCGGCATTCAAGGAGGGATATCAGCAAACCAATGTTGACACACACACCTATATCTATGCGGCGGATGTGCGAAACCAGCCGACTGCCCCCTCCGGGTATCCATCCACGTGGGGCACGGACGGCGGATCAAGTGTCATTGCTGATTATGAGATGGACCCGGCAGTCATCAATGACCCGGACTATGCAGACCAGGTCAACGACTCGTTGACCACGACACTGCCCGTGATCGCTATTTCCACTAACCGCGACAATTTTTTCGCAAATAACGGCATTTACGCAAATGGTCGTGAAGGCTCCACTGAAATCCCGGTGTCTCTGGAGTATTTTGACCCCAACAGCAACGATGAATTCCAGCAAAATGCCGGCTTGAGAATTCATGGGGGCAATGCCCGCTCACATCCCAAGAAACCCTTCCGTCTCTATTTCCGCAAAAACTACGGCAAGGGCAAGCTTCGCTTCCCGCTCTTCGGGGATTCCCCCGTCGACTTCTTTGACCAGCTGATCCTCAGACCAGGCGGACATGACGGATGGGCAGTCCCGTTCGGCAATGATTCCCATGAGCTTGCTCCGCATGCCTCATACATCCGCGACCAGTTCATCAGGAAAACCGAGACAGATATTGGTTTACTCTCTCCACGCGGCAAATATGTGCATGTTTACATCAACGGTTTGTTCTGGGGTATATACGACCTGCACGAAAGACCGAATGCGAAGTTTTTTGCAGCGCATGTTGGTGGTGAGGAGGAGGACTGGGATGTCTACCACCACCCGACTTTTTTCGGGGAGGACTATACCCAGGTAGACGGTACGGCTACTGCATACGAAACACTACTGTCCAATGCACAGTCGGGAATAACCACCGAGGAGGACTACCAGGCAATCCAGGAATTGCTCGATATTGACAGCTATATTGATGCGATGATCACCCGCATCTGGTCAGGCGACTACGACTGGGATGCACCGATCTACATGACCAACCCCAACAACCCTGCACAAGAGGAATCCGTAGGGTATTTCGACAACAAGAACTGGTATTGTGGTCGGAAATCTCGAAATGGTGCCGGGAAGTTCCATTTCTTTGCATGGGATGCCGAGATGAGTATGGGCAACAACCTTTTACTCAATGCCTTTCCGCTTGCCATTTTCCAGAATCAGCTTCCTCCTCAGCGAATCGCCACATTTGACACGACCAGGGTTGGCAGCAACGGCTCCCCTGCCTTCCCCTACTCGAAGCTCCGGCTGTATCCCGAATTCCAGAGAACATTCGGTGACCGGCTGCATATGCATTTCTTTAACGACGGCCAAATGACAGTAACCCGGAATACACAACGGCTTGACTCAATGACCAGCCAGATCCGCGATGCAATGATTGTCGAGTCAGCACGCTGGGGAGATGTCAACGAGGGGGATCCGCTTAACAAGGTCCTTACCCGCAATGATGACTGGGACCCGGAAATTGAATGGCTAAGGGACAGTTACCTCGCCACACGCAACGACTTCATGATTGAACGGTTCCGGGCAATCGATCTTTATCCTCCTATTGATGCCCCCATCTTCAGCCAGCACGGCGGCGCGGTTGCAGCGGGTTTCAACCTCGCCATCAGTAGCGCAGAAGGCAATATCTACTACACAACCGACGGCTCCGATCCCCTTGCCGAAGACGCACCGCCGTTAACAACGCTGGAACTCGTCAGCGAAGGCAGTGATGCCAAAGTATGGATTCCCACCAGTGGCTCACTGGGCAACACCTGGAGAAATATCCCGGATCCAGAAAATATCGCCCAGTGGACAACGGCAATGACGGCTATTGGCTTCGATTCAGATGGCGATTTTAACCCTTATATCGAGACGGATATTTCAAGCATGCAGGGAAATAATGCCAGTGCCTATATCCGGGTTTCATTCACCATTGAATCCCAGGAACAAATCGAACAGATGACCGCACTCAGCCTCAAGATGCGCTATGACGACGGGTTCCTTGCCTATATCAACGGCACAAGGGTTGCATACGACCACGCACTCTTCGGTGCATCATGGGCCTCCAATGCAATCGGAACACAAACAGATGCCGAGGCTGTGCAGTTCCGTGAATTCGATATCTCAGACCACATCAGCGAGCTGCAACCCGGTTCCAACGTCCTTTCCATCCAGGGTTTAAACAGCAATATTTCTGATGATGATTTCCTCATTGAACCCGTCCTCACCGCCAGCGTGCCTGATGGCGGCGACGCGTCCCCGCGGGTCAAGCTCTACACGGGAGCATTTTCCTTGAGCCAAACCGGCACCATCAAGGCCCGCGCTCTATCCGGAGAGACTTGGTCAGCACTTACCGCAGCCTCATTCATTGTTGGCACCCCCGCGGATGCATCCAACCTTGCAGTTTCAGAAATCCATTACCGCCCCGCAGCACTGGGCGAGTCTGAAATTGCCAATGGCTTTACCTCGCGCAGCCTTTTTGAGTTCATCGAGTTGGTCAACAACTCAGGGGACACGGTTGAACTGGCCGGCCTTCAGTTCTCTGCAGGCATCGATTTTGACTTCAATGACAGTAATATCAGCCAACTCCAGCCGGGGCAACGCCTGCTGGTTGTCAGTAATGAGGCAGCCTTTCAGGCACGTTACGGGAGCGGATTACCCGTGGCCGGGGCTTTTGCCAATGGAACCAGCCTGAGTAACGGGGGCGAACGTCTGGCACTACTGGATGCCGATGGAGAAACGATTTTCAACCTGCGTTACCGTGATGAGGCACCCTGGCCGGAGGCTGCCGATGGAGATGGTTATTCCCTGGTATTTTCCGCCAACTTCGGCAGCAGCGATCCGGATGAAGGAATCAACTGGAGAGCAAGCAGGGAGATCGGCGGCACCCCGGGAGCAGAGGACACAATATCCATAGATGCATGGCGCAACGAACGGTTCTCGGAGGAGGAACTCGCTTCGCCCATTATCTCCGGAAACACGGCAGACCCGGATGGAGATGGCCTCAATAACCAGCTGGAATACATCTTTGCCACGGACCCGAAACAGGCTAATGCCGAACCCGTCACGATATCCTGGGAATATGATCCCGAGGATGCCGATAATCCTGGTATATACCAGACTTTCGCACTGCAGGTATCAAGCAGCCTTGATGCCGTGGAAATCAGCCTCAATTCCTCACCTGATCTGAGTAACTGGTCGGCAGATGAACCGGGAACCTCCCATGAATTCATTGGCAGTGAAAGAATCGATGCGAATTCACGAAGGCTGTTGTTCAGGACAAGCCAGCCGGCAGGGTCAGCCACCACCACTTTTTACCGGTTCTCCTTCTCCCTTCAGTGAACCTGTAAGAATATCCAGTTGATCGGTCCCTACAGATCAGATGAAAGTTTCGCGCAACAATTATTTCCTGCCGGCCCTTGCCATTGCCATTTTCTATTGGTCACCGGCAACCCGTGCCGACCTTGTGGTCAATGACGACCTCGGCATACTTGGATCGGGGACTGTCAACGTCGCCCACAACACCAACCTCGGAACCAATAATGTGGATCGCTACTCCAGCTTTGGCAGTCATGTGTACGGTAATGAAATCGTGTTTCAGTTCACTATAGAAAGCCGTCTCCTGCTCGACCTGACCAGTGTTTCCCTGACAGGTGATCATGATTTCTTCCTGCTCGACAGTCTGGAGACTGACACAAACGATGACGGATTCCGTTTTGCCACGGGTACACTTGGAGAAATCTGGCTGGATTTCCCGCCTGAAACTGAATCCTTCGGTTTGCTTGAACCGGGAACCTATTATCTCAGTGCTGACAGTTATGATGAATCTGCCGCGGATTTCGCGATTGCCCTTTCCTTCTCAACACCTGACCAACTCGACATCCAGAACACCACACCGCTGGGGAGGGTTGCCGCCATTGGTTCGCCTTTTTCCATTGATACCCTAGGGTCAATATTCGATACCGAACTGGGCATCTGGGACCAGGACGGGAACCTGATCGCCTCAAACGACGACATTGACGGGGAAATCCGCCAAAGCAGGATTGAATTCCCGGCACTGGCACAGGGCGTCTACTACATTGGCCTTGGTGCCTATGATACAGACTATTACCCGGATTTTATTGCCATCACCACCGATGATGACGAATCAGGAAGCTACCAACTCAATTACCCGAACGGCACAATAAGCGGCAACCTCGGGGCAAAGGAAATCATCTTTTTCTCCTTCGAGATCGGGGGCGAAGTGCCGCCCGGTGATCAGGCGATGAGAATTAGCAACATTTCACGCAGTAGCGAGGGCAGCATCAGCATCACCTTCGCTTCCTTGCCGGGAAAATTCTATTCCGTTGACATCTCTGATGACCTGGTGAACTGGCAGGAACTCGATGATGCCATCATGAGCGGCGGCAACAGCACGAGCTACATTCATGCAACGCCCGACCTTGCGGCACCCAGCCTGTTCTACAGGGTTCGGGAACCTTGATCCCGGGATTTCCGGAATGCCTTCACCCACGTGATCGGCGGCCGTCTTTAAACCTGCAGGAAAAGCACCTGCCGTAATGGGTTAAGCCTCCCTCAACTTCCATAAGTCGCGTGAAATCAATCGTAAAGGAAATTTGATCGCTTGACGAATCTGCTGTTCAAAGGCTTCCTTAAGACAGAACAACTCATCAAACCCCCAAGAACATGAAGTCAAAACATCACCCGCTTGCAATTCTTGTACTCATTCCGGTGTTTCTGCATCAGATATCCGGAGCGAATGCCGATCTCGTCGTTTCTGAAGATCTCGGCGTATTGGCATCAGGCAGCAGTACAACCCTCAGTGGCGACACAGCGACTGGGGCTAATAATTGCGACACTTATACCATCACAGGCATAGAAAACACGTTTACCTGGGGAAATGAAATTGTGTTCCAGTTCACGATCAACGAAACCATGAGGCTTGACATAACAAGCGTTTCGCTCAGCGGTGATCCCGATGTTTTTATACTTAACAGCCTGGAAACGCAGGTAAATGCAAATGGACTAACAAAGACCGATGCATTAAGTTTATTGTTCCTAGATCTTGGTCCGCCAGAAAGTGCTGTCATTGGCGTCCTGCCCCCAGGAACCTATTACATTTGCATCGATAGCTTTGAAGGTGACGCAACCTTCACTTACAACCTCATTGCCACTACCGGTTCTTTTCCTGATAATGTCACAGAATTGGGTGTCATAGCCGAAGCAAACACTCCATTTACTGTCGATACCATCGGCAACACAATCGATACGGAAATGGCCGTATGGACTGAATTCGGAATCTTATACGATACGAACGACGACGCTCTTCTCGACTTCGATGGAGATGGGTTTGTCGATATATACCAAAGCCAGATCAACTTCACTGGATTGCAGACTGGCACCTACTATCTAGCTGTGGGATCCTATGACACCATATGGGGGCCATTCACCTTCGTGGGAGGTGATGAGGGCGGAACCTTGACGTTGAATTACGGTCCGACCCCTGTCGGCGTCCTCGAGCCCACTCCTGCCGAGAACTCGGTAACCGGAGAATTGGCTGTGGGTGGCGTGCTCTGGTATTCCTTTGAGGTCGGCACAATAACACCACCTGCACCCAGTGCTTCCTTGCGAATCACCAGCATCACACGAAGCGCAGCAGGACAAATGAGTATCGCCTTTAACTCATCAGCGGGCAGTGAATACGCAATCGACATCAGCACCGACATGAGTGAGTGGCAGGAGCTTAGTGACGGGGTTATAGGCGAAGTAGGCACCACCACCTACACTCATACCTCACCAGATCAGGCAGCTCGCACCCTATTCTATCGAGTCCGGCAACTGAATGCAGTGCCTCCCCAATAATTGGGATTACAAGGGGGTGAGCAAATGATTCTCCTCATGAGGCAAAACGCACCCTTAAGCGGATTTGCCGCCAATCGCCCTGCCGACAATAGAAAACAAAATAAACGGTAGCGGTGTCCCTCCTGGAAAACGAGCCGTATCAACCTGTATGCGCTCATTAGCCGCATTCTTTCTTTTTCTGGCACCTGTTATTCCCGTTCAGGCGAAGCTCCTGATTGTCACTATCGACACGGGACAATCCATGAACGGGATCTTCGCCGGGCATGAGGAGCTTTCCTTCAGGATCAAACTGGTCAACCCGTCAGCAACCAGGCTGAAGACTGCAATTTCCTGGCAGCTTAAAACAGACGAAAACCAACCGGTCACTTCAGGCAAAGAGCACCGGACAGTTGAGAAAAAGCAGAGCGTGACCTGCATCATTAACCAAAGGGTAAAAAACCCGGGTTTCTACCGGCTTGAAGTATCCTGTGCCACGGAAAATGAAACACAAACCCATTCCATGCAGGCAGGCTATGCACCGGAAAAAATTCTCCCTGCACTTACCAGCAAGCCGGACTTGGGGAAATTCTGGAACCATGCCCGCCGTGAACTGGAGCAAGTCCCGCCAGCCTTCGCAGTCAAGCACCAGGAAAAACTCAGCAAGGGCAAACTCGATGTCTATGAGGTAACAATGCACAGCC
Organism: uncultured Verrucomicrobiota bacterium; assembly: GCA_902589825.1. Classification (GTDB taxonomy): domain Bacteria; phylum Verrucomicrobiota; class Verrucomicrobiia; order Verrucomicrobiales; family DEV007; genus CACIUL01. The sequence continues at coordinate 14,367 of CACIUL010000035.1, read as the reverse complement.
TCGATTCAGTGCGTGTCAGCGGCTGGTATGAAGTGCCCAAAACCACCGGAACTTACCCGGCCATACTTAGACTTCCGGGCTATGGCCAGAACATGAAGCCAGTCGCCCTTTGCGATGATATGGCTGTATTTTCATTTAATGTCCGCGGACACGGCAATAGCCAGAAGGACATCCCCGGCAAACCACAGGATTACTGGATACGCGGCCTCGACGCCAAGAATACCTACTACTACCGGGGGGCATACATGGACTGTATCAGGGCCATGGACTTCCTGATCTCAAGGAAGGAGGTAAATAGGGGGAACATCGCAGTGATCGGTGGCAGCCAGGGCGGGGGATTGAGCCTGGCGACCGCCGCAATGGACAAACGGGTGAGCCTTTGTGCCCCCGCCATTCCTTTCCTCACCAACTGGGAAAAATACTTCAGGACCACCAGCTGGCCTGAAATGAATAACTGGGTCGCCGCCAAGGAGCACCGCACCTGGCAAACGACGCTGGAAACCCTGAGCTACTTTGACACGATGAACATGGCCCCGTGGATTGACTGCCCGGTCTTCATGGGAATCGCATTGCAGGATTCCATATGCCCGCCACCAACAAACTTTGCGGTCTACAACAGGATTAAAGCGATCAAGGAATACCACGTCTATCCTAAGGCAAACCACAGCCTTGGCCCCCAACACCGCAACCTTGTCTTTGACTGGATACGCATGCACTTCCATCTTCCCCGAAAAAGTAAATAATCCCGTCAGAGAAAAATCACCCCTGTGAAATGAGCACCCCTAATTCACATCCAGGCCGGAAAATGAAATTCAGGCAAACGCTGTTTTTCCTTGGATTGATGGCAATCCAGTCGCTGGCTCAAGCCACCCAACCGCCCAACATCGTCATCATCCTCACCGATGACCAGGGATATGCAGATATCAGCTTCAATCCCAATCACCCAAAGGAAGTGGCAACTCCTCACATGGATGAACTGGCCAGGGAAGGGGTGTTTTTCTCGCAGGCTTACACCAGCGGGCATGTGTGCTCACCAACTCGTGCCGGCCTGATGCTGGGAAACTACCAGCAACGGGTTGGAGTCTACACCGCCGGGGATGGTGGACGCGGGTTTGATCCGAAACTGCCAATCTTTCCAGCCTTTCTTCCCAAGGAATTTACCAGCACTGCAATCGGCAAGTGGCACCTAGGCCTTGATGATGATTATCCGCTCCTGAAATGGCATGCCATGAACCGGGGATTTGATGAGTGCTACAAGTTCATGGGCAGGGGCGGTCATGACTACTTCAAGCTGCAGGGGGTAAATGGCAGCGACTACGCCCCGGTCTACATCAATAAACGACGCCTTAAAGATAACGAGTATCGTGGCTACTTGACCACTCGCCTGACGGAAGAAGCAGTGGATTTCATTGACCGGAAAAAGGGAAATCCTTTCTTCCTCTACCTTGCCTACAACGCAGTTCACTCTCCTGCACAGGCCCCCAAGGAGGACATTGCACGTTACAGGGAAAAATTTCCCGGGATATCCGAGAAACGCGCAACACTGATGGCAATGCTGCACCATCTCGACCTTGGAGTCGGCGCCGTGGTCAAAAAGCTAAAAGACGAGAAGTTATGGAGGAATACCCTGCTCTTTTTCCTCACGGACAATGGTGGATCCAAGGCCATGGAGGCTGACAATGGAATCCTGCGCGGCTTCAAGGGCAGCCTGAATGAGGGAGGGATTCGGACCCCATGGATCATGAGCTGGCCTGAAAAGTTCAAGGGTGGGCGCGTCATTAAGACCCCGGTCATCTCCATTGACATCCTGCCAACAGTACTTGATGCCACCGGTGTCAGTTCCCCTGATGACATTCCAATGGATGGCAGGAGCATTTTGCCACTGCTCACCGGCCAAGCAGACTCCCACCACACGAACCTGTTCTGGAACAGTGGTTCCCCGAAGGGAGAATGGGCAGTGCGCCAGGGCACCTGGAAAGCGCACGGGTTCAGGGACAAATTCAGCCTGTATAACCTTGAGGAAGATCCCTCGGAAACCACGGATCTTGCAGAAAAAAAAACCACCAAGGCCAACGAGCTTTTTGAGCTCCATGAAAAATGGTTGAGCACAATGGTGGCATCTGCTGAAACCGGGCACAACACACCGAAGGTCGCCAAGCACCCAAAAACCAAAGGGAAAACACGTGAACTCAAGCGGGAGCAAAAACGCGAGGAGCGAAAAAAAGCGCGTGAACAGAAAAAGGGAACACCACCGGGGAAAAAGCCAAACATCCTGTTCATTGTTTGTGATGACCTCAATACGCATGTCTCACCATCCGGATACGGAATGATCCGGACTCCCTCCCTGGATGCATTGGCAGCAAGCTCAATGACTTTCCGCCGTGCCTATTGCCAGTATCCGGTCTGCGGACCTTCCCGCGCCTCATTTCTCAGTGGACTCTACCCGGAAAGCACGGGCGTTCTCAGTAACACCGGGGATATCCGTAAATCCCGCCCGGGAAGTGTTTCCATGCCGCAACAGTTCAAGGCAAGCGGTTACTGGACTGCCAGTGTCGGGAAGATCTTCCATTCAACCCGCCACCAACCCGGTGAATTGGCCTGGCACGAACAAATCATGTTTCAGAATGACGAACTGCCCCTGATAACGAACGCACGGAAAATCTATGAGGCAGAGCACGGTTCCGTCGACCTGCGGGCCAACCGGAAAAACTGGAAAGCCCATCTTCAAAAACTCTCCACACAGACGAGGGGACAAACACCACCGGGGTATGGTCCCACCGGGTTGCGCGATGAACAGCACAAGGACGGCAAAAATGTCAGGCAGGTTATCAAGTGGCTTGATGAAAAAAAATATGGTGAAAAGCCCTTCTTTATGGCCTGCGGAATCCAGAAGCCCCATGTGCCCTTCCTTGCTCCAAAAAAATATTTTGACCAATACCCCCTGGAGAAATTGAAGTTTCCGCTAAGTCCCGCCAATGACTGGGATGACATCCCACCACTGGCCATGGTCAAGCGTTTCCAGTCCTTCGGCTTTGAGATGGGACGCGAAAATGACAGCCTGCGCAGGGAGTATATCCAAGCCTACCATGCATGCATCTCATTCATTGATGCGCAGGTTGGAATGCTCTTTGATGCCCTGCGTGAGCACAACCTCTGGGAAAACACCATCGTGGTATTCACCTCGGATCACGGCTACCACCTTGGGGAGCATTTTATGTGGGGAAAAGTCACCCTGTTTGAGGAGTGTGCGCGTGTACCGTTGATGATGCGGGTACCCGGCATGACCCGTCCCGGGACAAGCACGGACTCGCTTGTCGAGCTTGTGGACTTTCACCCAACCCTGCTTGAGCTCTGTGGGCTTGAGCCACAAGGGCTGCTCCAGGGAAAAAGCCTCGTGCCACTCCTGAAAAATCCGCTCCTTCCCGGGAAAAAATATGCCTACACCGTGGTCAGCCGGGGTGCCAGACTGGGCCGATCCATTCGCACCCATGACTGGCGCTATGCCGAGTGGGGGGAGGCATCATTGGCTGAACTCTACCACCTGAAAGATGACCCGAATGAGTATACAAACCTTGCCTCAAAGCCGGCATTGCGCTCTCAACTGGGGAAAATGAAGGAGTTGCTGGAAGAAGCCAGGAAAAAAGCCGCTGGTGGCAAGCAATAATCAACGCTCGCGGCTGATTCTCAACCTGAGCCAGCATTCACGATGCACGGATGAGGAAACAGTAACCCGGCGTTTTTCCACTCCATTCTCCCTGGCAACCAGGATATCACCAACAGGAAACCAGGACATCGCGTCATTGCTGATTTCCACCTGGTAGTCGATCCCCTCCCGGCTGAGGTCCTTGTAATAGGTGAATGTAAAGAATGGAGTATCAGCAAATGGAGACGCAGTAAGGAGGGTATTGCCTCCCCGCTCGCCGGCTTTCCTTGGATTGGAGCCAAAGGCATACTCCAGGAGATTGGCCATGCCATCATCATCCGGGTCGGCATAATCTCCCCAGAGTGTCTCCTCCATTGCCGGATTGCTGAGTTCATCAACGGTAAAGAAGCCATGACGCCAGGCTTCAACCGGTCCCTCGTTGAAAAACACAGCGGCAGCTTGAGGCCCGGTGCTCAATGCCCCGTCGCTGACTGAAATCGAAAAGGCGGGAGGAGATTGCCGGGTAAGCCTCGGGTAACGGAACAGGGGCACACTGACTGACCGTGAGAGGTTCTCGCCAAGGGTGCAAATGGCATTCCCGCTTGCCGAAAACCAGATGGCCTCACCCTTGGGTTCTCCAAAAGGATAAGGGGCGGATCCGACAAACGGCAACTCTTCCACCTGCATTCCTGTCAGCAGGTCAGCGAGGGACATCGTCAAATCATTGCGCCTATAGAGAAAAATATGCTCAAAATTCCGGATAGCCACCTCCAGTCCGTCACGGGAAATATCCACCGCGGTGGCAGTCCCGACAGAATCCCTGATCAGGGCAGGCATATCACCCACGTATTCCAGGGTCTGCAAGCCGATATAACGATCCTGGTGAGCAAGGCGAAAAACTCGACACCTGAACTCACGTTTGGAAAACACATAAATATCGCCACTGGCAGGATCAATGAGCATTCCCTCGGCATCCCTCCGGGCAGGAATACCAGGGCTGCCTGCTCCCCTTTCCCCTGGAGGGTTTTCCGGGTACTGGATAATGATCCTCTCGATATCAGCGAATGGAACAACCCCTCCAAAGTTCCCCGTCGCCAAAGGTTCCCTGACCCGGTAGATTGCCTGCTGCGAACGAGCGGCGAGATTATCCCCGAAATCACCGATATAGATAAACGCCTGGCCGCCAATGGTGGCGGCAGCAATATCCTCCCAGTCAATATTTGTAGCCCCGGGTAAAACCCAGTCACCGCGATCACTTCCATCCGTGCCAAGGGCCAGCAGGTATGCCCCATTATCACTGTCTTCAATCGCCCAGAGCAGGTCGGGGTTCCTGATGGAGGCAACCACCCCGGAAATCTCATTGCGCCCCAGGGGATCGGCAAGCAACAGATCGCCGTTGGCTGCACCAAAGCTTGCCGGGCTGTATACAAAGCGGACCAGGCCGGCTGTGATCTGCCCCTGAGTAAATACACTTACCGGCTTTCCCGGATTGGTAATCATCTCAAAATACCCGGACTCAAGGTCACTCACCGTGAACCTCAAGGCGGCTTCGTTGCTGCTGATATCACTGGCACTGATGTGCTCAGAGGAAATGGCCACAACCGGTTCTGAACTGTTCATTCTCAATGTGCAGTTCTCGATGACCGGGGCCGTCGCCCCAATGGCATCCGTGACACGCACATCAAAACTAAGGTCTGAATTTGCCGGCGAGGCCTTGTGTATCTCCACGGCCACCAGGTTTTCACCCGGAACCAGAATATCCGGGCCCATGACAAAGGTTTCAGGAATTCTCTCGCTGAGCCCTGATAAAGAAGTCACTGCACGGGTCAGGTAGTTGATGTCCCCAAGTGGCATATTGGTGCTGAATACCCGCTTCCCGTTGACAAAAATGACCGCGCCGTCATCACGAATGATCTCAAACCTCAAGCCCGGCACGATATCAGGATCTGCAATCCTGAAGACGTGTCGAAAATATGTCGTGATGTGCTTGTTAGCCGCTGATGGACCGTAGCTGATCAAGGTCGCCTCATCACGCTCACCATAGCCGAGTTCAGCAGGACCACTCGCCCAGTTGCTGTCATCAAATTTCGGATGATACCAGGCCTCTCCCTGGTTGGAACCGTCATCAAGATAATTCCAGGTCGCACCAAATGGCACAAAAATCGTCTGGCTGAAGAGTGCCGGCACCCAAAGCAGCAACGCAAAAAAAACAACTCCCATTACAGGATGCTGGCAGGAACTTTTCAATCGATTTTAGTGAGGATCAAGCCTGTTGCATTACTGAGTAATGCAACAGGCTTGATCCTATGATAAACATGCGTTTTATGCAATACTGATCACCGTATGATCTCTTATTGTTGAGATCAGAACATCATTGATCTGTTTCAAGAAAGACGATTCGTTGGTAAGTAATGTATCCATTTGCAAAAAACCTGAAAATCATTCTCATCACCTTGGTATCCCAGCTGGGTATTCTCGCTGAAACCAGCCTAGAGGCCAAGGGCAGCGGGCCCAATATCCTCTTCATCATGTCAGATGACCATGCCTCCGAGGCCATCGGGGCATACGGTTCATGGCTGAAAAAATACTGCCCAACCCCTACCATTGACCGCCTGGCAGCAGAGGGCATGCGCTTTACCAATGTTTGCTGCAACAACTCCATCTGCTCACCCAGCCGCGCGAGTATCCTTACCGGCCAATACAGCCACAAAAACGGGGTTCCAAACCTCAATGGCAGCATCAATGAAGACGCTCCGCAGGTGGCGGCCGAGTTGCAGCAGGCCGGCTACCAGACGGCAGTCTTCGGCAAATGGCACCTCTCCTCTAGGCCCAAGGGATTTGAAACCTTCAAGGTCACTCGCGGCCAGGGAGCATGGTTTGACCCCGTGTTCTTCTCCAAGGACAACCAATGGTATGGAAAGAAGAAAAAACGCGAGGTGGTGCCCGGTGAAAAACATACCGGTTACTCATCGGACGTCTATACCACCGAGGCCCTCAAGTGGCTGAAAGGCAGGGATACCAAAAAGCCCTTCTGCATGATGCTGCATTTCAAGGCACCGCACCATTCCTATGAATATCCGCAGCGCTGGAAGGACTACCTGAAGGATACCCTGATCCCCGAGCCACCCAGCCTGCATGAGAAAGTGGCGACGACCAGCCCCCGTCTTAAAGGTGTTCACACCTGGCACATGCTCGAGAAAAACGGTTACTTCGGCCGGCACGATCAGGATAAGGAACCACCCATGTGGCCACATGACGGCAGTGACCGCGGCAAGACGTCCGCCGCCTACCAGCACATGATCCATAAGTATTTACGCTCAGTGGGTGCGGTGGATGACAACATCAAGCGCGTGATTGATTACCTGGATGATCAGGGCATCCAGGATGACACCGTGATCATCTATACCAGTGACCAGGGCTACTGGCTGGGTCAACACGGCCTCTATGACAAGCGGCTGATCCTTGAGGAATCCCTCAAGATGCCCTTCATCGTGCGCTACCCCAAGGAGATCAAGGCTGGCTCAGTCAATGAAGCACTGTGTAGCAATGTCGATTTTGCCCCGACACTGCTCGACATGGCAGGGATTGCCATTCCAAAGGCCATGCAGGGAGTCAGCCTGCGTCCACTCTTGCAGGGAAAAAAGCCTGCCAACTGGCGCAAAGGCATCTGGTATGCCTACTGGGCCACCGGACATTTCCACTGGGGGGTGCGCACCACCCGTCACAAACTGATCCGCTTTCCGGGAACTGCGGATTACGAGTTCTATGACTTGGATGAAGATCCTTTTGAAATGCACAACCTGGCCGGCAATAAGGACTATCAAGAAACAATCGCCGACACCGGCAGGCTCCTGAATCAATTAATCAAGCAAGTTGACATCAAGCCTGAGCAAATGCCCGGAGCAGAAGAGAAATGAAACAGCGGCCTATCACTAGGGCTGGCTAATCACCTCACGCAGCCATGCCCGGGCGGCAAAACGCGCAGCGGAGGGGCGCAATATCCAGGAGTCGTCATGGTTGCGGAAGCCGCTGTCCATGAAGGTGAATTGCCCATGCCTGGCACCGTGTTCGTCAAGGTAAGCCCTGGTGGGGGCAAGAAACGAGAAACCATCCTGACCGCGCTCATTGAGGATTAGTTGTGGTCGGCCGGCAAGGTACTCAAGCCGAGTCAGCGCAGACTTCCGGTCACTGCCCGGGTAACGCCATCGACGCACCCCGTCATAGTGGCTGAAGGGTATAAAGGCACTCCATAGACCGGCAATCTCCTTATTGTAAAGGCCAATGAAATTGCAGGCAATGGCACCGCGGGAAAACCCGCAAAGAACCACGCGCTTGGGGTCACCGCCATATTGCCGGCACACCCGCGGCACGATTTTTTTGCAGTAGGCAATGGTCGGGCCCGGGTCATGCCCCGGCGCATCCCCCCACCATTGGGACACATTGGCATCGCCCTTGTCATTAAGATAGGGCAGGCAAAGCCATATATACCCGCGACCCCCGCTCAAGCCATATCCCAGCCGGCTGCCCTCGACAAGGCCGGTGCTGACATCTCCAAACCGGTTGCGGTAAGGGCCGTTGCCGGCATACTCGACAATCACCGGATACCTCTTCCCCGGCTGCCAGTCTTCCGGCAAATACAGGACATGGTATACTCCCGGGGTTTGATCCGCCGGGTCACTGACCCTGACCCTCTTTCCCGGTTCAGGCCTACCGGCAACCAGGGGTGGAATCTCAAGGTCAGGGAAAACCTCACGAATATCGACAACCGGGTGATCCCTCCAGCCTGAGGCCTCAATCCTGGCCAGTTTCCCCTCGATATCCTCCCCCTCATAAAACCACAAGCGCCCATGTGCCCTGACCGTTTTACCGGGTGCACAATCGGCAAACCCCGGATCTGAATGCAGGCAGGGCACCGGGGCATTCTGCCAGGCCCGGTGACATGGCTGCCAGGCAGTGATGATCCAACGCCTGCCGGTCTCATCATGACAAAACGCATAGTCACCGTGAAAGCGCTTGTTGGCCTTGTCCTGCTGCGTGAACCCGCGGGCCCCCTTGAGCATCACACAGACCTGCGCCCGCAGACCGGTAAGCAACTGCCCGGTTCCGTTGTGAATCCACATCTCCATGGCCAATGAATTACCAAGCGGTTCAAGCCTCGTGCCAAAACGGATATCATTGGGCAATTTGCGCTCAAGGCTCATCCGGCCACCGGGATGTTGTTGCCATTCCAGCGGCGGCAGGGAAACTCCCCGCTTGGTCCAGATCGTATCAATGTGGGTGTGGGCAAGGTAGGTCAGGCCCAGGTTCGACCAGATCGCCTCGGGCACATCAACAACCACATAACTGGCCGGATCCCACGGGGCAAAGACGCTGGCCTTGGTCTCACGCTGAGGCTCGATGGCTCCCTCAAGGAAACCGATGCGTGGATGCCTTCCTCCCGGATAGGGAAGCACCCGCAACGGGGTATCCTCCCGGCGGGCGACCCTTTTTGACCCAGATATCGCAAAGCGCTTCAGCGCCGCTTTAACCTCACCCTCATTGAGGCCCGTGGCAGCACGCACCTCAGCGGAACTGAAATGATGGTCCCAAACCATGTTCTCAAGCCAGTAGCGCAGCGCATCATCATTACCCGGCCGGCGTACGCCTTGCCCCAGCACGCAGCCTGCGATCAGGAAAAAAAGCAACACTGCCTGATAAAGCATGACTCCACCCTCACGCCTGTGACAGGAGACTGCAAGGAGCACCCCGGAAAGAAAAAAGAGAGCTATGCTATGCGACTTGATCTGGAGGCAATTGCCCCTTAACTCTCAGTAGACATGTCAATGTTTCAAAAAGCGACCCTGCAAAGCCTTTCCAAGACCTGCGGATGAGCCGCAAAAATCGACCCGGTCGGGCTCGGTAAACTCCTGGAAAGCCTTCCCAAGAACAAGGATCCCAACCTGCTCGTTGGTTTTGACACCAGCGATGATGCCGGTGTCTACAAGCTGAGCGATGAGATCGCCATCGTCACCACCGCCGACTATATCACTCCCCCGGTCAACGACCCGTTCACCTACGGCCAGATCGCCGCGGCAAACTCCATCAGTGACATCTATGCCATGGGTGCCCGCCCGGTCACCTGCCTGAACCTTGTCAGTTTCCCATCCGGGAAACTACCTCCCGAACAACTTCACGGCATTACCGCGGGTGCCCTGGACAAGATCACTGAGTCCGGTGCCGTGCTTGCCGGGGGCCACTCCGTGGAGGACAGCGAGCCCAAGTTCGGATTATCAGTTACCGGTGTGGTCCACCCGGAAAAAATCTGGCGTAACGTCGGTGCCCGCCAGGGGGATGTGCTGATCCTCACCAAGGCAATCGGCAGCGGGGTGCTCTTCAACGCCGAGTTGAAGGGCAAGCTGAAGAATCCCGATGCATTTAATGCATGTATTGAAAGTGTCACTGCCCTCAACAAGACCGCCGCGGAGATCTTCGCACAGTTCGAGGTTCATGCGGCCACGGATATCACCGGCTTTGGCCTGGCTGGGCACGCCCTTGAGATGGCACAGGGCTCCGAGGCGGCACTGACCATCGATCTGGATGCCCTGCCTGTGATGGCACAGGCAATGGAAATGTATCAATCGGGTGTCACGACAGGTGTCAACAGACATAATCGCGAGAAAGCCATGCCGCACTTACGCCTTGAGCAATCTGCTACACTGGACAGGCAGGAGATCCTCTTTGATCCCCAGACCAGTGGCGGGCTGCTTGTTGCCCTCCCGGAAAAGCAGGCTGATGCAGCCCTTGACCAGCTGCACCAGTCCGGGCTTGAACAGGCAGCCATTGTCGGCCACACCAGCCAGCACGAGGAAAAAACCCACCTCTTTATCAAATAAAAAGGCTCTCCGCCCGGCTGCTATTGCGCATTGTCCGCGGGGATAATCTTTTCAGTCCCGTATGCCATGCTGGCCTGGACAGGAAAGCTGCAGATGCACCCTGAACTTCCCTCCGGCACAAGCAACAAGCCATTGGCGGGAATAATGTTTATCCAGCACCCGGGCCGGGTGGCCGTGGTAATCCAGTTTTGTTTCCTGCTCTTCAGGTCAAACTCAGTGGGATGTCCGGCCCGGTAGTAGAGTTTATTGGAAGAAGCACTGATTGCCCCGCATCCACCACCTCCCTGCCTTGCAAAGGTAAAGAGGATTTTTCCGTCAACCAGGTTAAACACCTTTGGCTCCACGATCAGTCGATTACCTGCAATCACCGGGTGCAGGTCCTGTTCCCCGTGGGTCAGGTTTGTCCTCCTGCCGGTATCAAACCCATCCTTCCAGATGATTTCTCCGTTACCGGATTTCATCACTTCCACTACATAATGAAGGGTGGGGCTCTTCGGCGGCACTGGTTGCCCGCTCCCTTGCTCCGGGGATGCTTCCCCGGCAGAAGGATCCGGTGCAGTCAATTTATTGACCGAGTGAACTGCAACCAGGGAACCTTCACTGGCAGATAGATAAAATGTCTGCATTCCGGAAGCCGGCAAATTAATCGGTCGACGCCACAATGGGCGCCCACTGGCAAGGTTGAGCGCCACCAGTTGGGCTCCCTTGCCGCCAGCCAACTGATCATACGCCCAGCGACCCGCACTTGATTTCTCCTTTTCACCTTTTTGTGGCACAAGGACACGACCCATTGTCTCAGGATTGCCGCTCTCAAGGAAAAACAGGGTGCCTTTTTCAATGCAAATTGAAGGATTGGCAATGGCTCCACGAGGACGATACTCCCAGGTCTGCCTGCCGGACTTCCAGTCAACGGCAAACAGGCGCCGGCTGCACACAACACGCTTATTGTCACCATAACCTCCCTCCCAAATCGCAGCATAGCTTAATTCTCTGCGCACAGCTCCTTTTTCGACCGCGGAACCAACCAACACGTCATCAACAACGGCAAGGTATCCCCATTCTTCATCGGCGGAACGCACGGAGAGCTTCCGCTCGGTAGACCCGTTGGCGGAATCCATAACCAGGCAATCCGCACCACTGGCCGCAAAAACCCGCCCGGACCGTATCCCAACCGCGAGATTCCCGCAGTCACGCAACATCGAGGCCCTCATGAACAGCGGAATTTCCCGCTTCCACAACACAGTGCCGTTATGCGCATCAAGACCATAAAGGGTATCCCGCCCCGGGACAAAAAGATAGCCACCGGCAGCAAGCGGCGGAGGTGCCCGTAAATGACGATCGACCATATGCTCGGGACCGGGACGGCCAAACCAGCGAAGACGCATCCTGCCATCCACGAGGGCATCATCACTGGAAGCCGTGTTGCTGACATCTGCATAGGCATGTGTCCAGCTCCCGGAACCTTCAGGAATCTTACCTTTAAGTGTTTCTTTGCCGAAAACAGCAATCCCGTCCCAAGGACGCAGTAGTCGCTGGAGTTCCCCGACTGGCACCCTTGCACCTTCGCTGCCGTTGGTCACCAGGTTGAAAATACCATCCACAAATGGCAAGCTCTTGAAATCCTCCACCTCCTGCAGCGCCACACTGCCCCGCTTGCCTTGCTCACTTCTCATGGCGCCATAAAGGCCAAGCTCAAGGAATTCATTACGCAACCGGGCAATGCGCTCCACGTCCGTGTCAATACCCAGGACGTGCAACCGGGTTTGCTGGACAAGCGCACGGATGAGGGAACTGTTCTCCACGCCCACCACCAGCGCGTAACCCTGCTGTCTTGGCAGTTTACCGGTCAGCTCCTCAACGAAAGACGCAGTCGCACTGTCGATAACTGTTGCTGGCTTGTCCCGGCTTGATTCCCGATGTCTCTGCAGCCCGAGTTGCGCTCCGAAGGCATAAATGCTCCCATTGGTTGTACTGACAAACAACTTACCACCGGCAATGGCAAGGCCACGGGCGGGGGAATCAACCTGGGCCTGCCAGGACGGAACGGCACTGCCATGCTTGAAAGCCGCAACGCTGTCATTTCCGCCTGCCACGACGAGTTCCGGAGTCTGGACAAGTGCATGGGGAAACTTGGCCCGCACTGACTTGGGCAGAGTATTCTTAAACGAAGCGGATTTTTTGCCGCCGGCGGCCTTCGCCACTCTCGAGAAAACCTTATTGTTCGAGGTCCGTCCCGCTTGGGCAAAGATTTCTCCACCGTCTTCAAAAATGTAACCCTGCGGACTGAAATTCACCGGCTTTTCATCTAGAATCCGGCCATCACGCAGATCCACGGAGCAATAATAACTCCCCTCCCCGGGGAACAACCCGGCACCAAAATAGCCAGTGTTGCCATTCACCAGAATACCGGTGCGCAGCGGCCAAACACTCATGATGCGCCCATTGCCGGGCAGACGCCTGTCCGGCAATGATGAGGGTCGTGTCTTCCAATACAAGGAACCATCCTTGGCTGAAAGACAATATAGCTCCCCGTCATCGCAGCCAAAAATCACACGACCATCACTGACTGTTGGTGCCAGTCGCACGGGGCCACCTGCGCAAAAAATCCAGAGTAACCGCCCGGTCTTTGCATCAAGGCACCGCACTCCATCATCGGCAGAGGAAGCAAAAAACAATTGCCCCCCCGAAACCACCACATCGTGCACCCAGTCAAAGGTGACCTTGGGTGTCTCGGGACTGTCACGCCGGCGCCAATGGTCACTTTGTGCTGTGCCAGGCCAGGCCGGAGCCGGTCGCTTTTGTGGATAATAAACCCAAAGAGGGCGTCCGGATGGATGCAGGGTAACACTTCCTGGCGCCCTTCCACTTCTCAAGTTGTCACTCATCCAGGTTGCCCACTCATCATCGTTTCCTGGTCGCACAGGAGCCAAAGACTCCACCCCCGGGAACTGATTTTTACGCGCTGAAAACCGCGCAGTGATTTCCTCCTGCTCTAATTGCCTGTGCCAGACCGAAATCCCGGCAAGTTTACCGCTAAAAGGGAAAAAATCGTTCTCATCGCGATAGGCTCCAATGGTATAAAAGAGCTGATCGGGTTGCAGTATTGCCCCGCGCTGGGTTTTACTTTGGGCACTTAACTTGCCGTCGACATACAGTTGCTGATTGCCCGTTCCGTCATAGGTTGCCACCAGGTGATACCAGGCCTTCGTGATAAATGTGGATCCGGCATTGAGGTAGGTAATACGACGCACTCCCTCAGTGGCCAGACCAAAACAGAAACGGTTTCCCCGATACCCCAGAACCCAGCCCATCTCCTGGTTTCCAGTGTCGCGTACGGCACCAATGATGCCTCCCCAATCAAGGATTGAATCGACCTGCACCCAGGCCTCCACCGTCATTGCCCCGACAGGCAACCCGGCCCTGGCCGGGTCAGTGGTGAGCAGGATTCCCCCGGCTACGGAGCTCCCTTCATCCTTGGCTTCAGGAAGCATTTCCAGATAGCTCAAGCCGTCCGCTTCGACGAGGCTGAATTTTCCCAGGATCTCGCCTCCAAGCCCGCCACGTGCCGCAACCAACTGACTCTCCTTAATACTGCCGGTGTCGAAACGCCACTGCTGCACGGGATTGGCAGCGGCGGACAGGTTGCTGCGAGCCGCCAGAAATTCGCGGTCCGCCTTGGATAGCAGCTCCCTGCGGACATTGATCACGCGGCCATCCGCCGTCTTGAGAACCACCTCCTCATCCCCGGCGGATACCAATTTCGCATCAATCCGGGAACCGCTGGATGAGATCCATGTCCGTACATCTTCAGCGGCTGACGGATGAGTCAGCAAGAAGCCGATGACAAACAGG
>CACIUL010000034.1 GCA_902589825.1 uncultured Verrucomicrobiota bacterium | reverse complement strand
GAACCCTACAGCTATACAGACACAGGCAGTTAATCCAAACACCACAAGAAGGACTCGCAGGCGACGGATTTCCTTCAGCATTGAGCCACGAGTCTCTGAGCGGCGGGCCGTGGCCATCTTGCCATGAAAGACCGTAGATATGGAACCTCCCAACAGGTTCAATGGTGCGCAACAAAACTTGAGCACAATACCGTATTGAGCCGCCAAGGATCCACCCATAAACTTCTCAATGAGAATCGTTGGAAGATTGTATGCCATTGAGTTCATCATTGTTGAAGGCATCACTACAAGCGGGTTGCTGGCATGATCTCGCACAAGCCTCCTGGCGCCTGCAAAACTGCTTTTGGAAAACACCACTTTCCTGAAACTGAGCAGAAGATAGCCAATGGAAAAAACCAGTTCCACGAGTGCCACACAGGCCACAAAGTCCAGAATATCGATGCCTCCAGAAAGAAAACACACCGCCAGCAATGTCGCGATTGAGAAAGGCCGTGCCGCACGGGCAAATGCCATCAAGGAGAAGTGTTCAAGGCGAGTATTCACCATCTCACCAATCCGGCCAAATCCCCGTGCCACCAGGAGCACCGAAAGAGGGAGAGCAAGAGAATAACCTAACCACTCACTGATACCGTAGACGCCGATACAGAAGACAATGAGTATGGCCAGGCATGCCAGCAACAGGGACGGAAAATCATCATCGGGGATATTAGGCAAAGCCAGATCATAGCCTAAAAGTGCAGCTAGCTGCAGCATCGGCACATACGAAAGCAATACCACGTATAAGCCCAGATCTTCCTTGTCTTCAAAAAGGTAGGTAAGGGCCGCCCAATTGCCCACGCCCACCAGTTGTGCCGCTACCGCGGCAGCGGCCATAAGAGCCGACGTCTTTAATACCTTGTCGCCAAGAATTGACCCTAAGAAACCACTCATCGGACGCAGGATTATCATTGCGCACTCTGAACCTATCCAAAACTGTGGATAGGTTACGCTTATTCGAAAAATGAAATGTTACAAAGCTGTAGATTATCTGATTTCATTCCTAATAACCTGACCGTAAGTCAGACATTATAGAATTTTGCAAGATCGCCCGTAGCCGCCAAACTCTCATAAGCGGCAAGATCCTCGGTGGAATCAATCTCAAGCCACCCGTTTTCTATCTCTACGCCCTGGGCTGTAAACCCGTTATTGATCAGCGCCTGAAGAAAACTTGTCATGTACATATTATCAAAATCCTTACCATCAAATACCGCGGCACGATCCAGCCCATGATAAAAATCCACGATGTCATTAATGCATTGAGTGGAAAACTTTATCATGCCGATATACTGGCCCTGGATTTCATCAATTGACTGGGGCTTTTTCCCAAGTTCCAGGACCCTGTCCTGATCATCCAGCTTCAAAGTCTCGGCATCAGCCAGCGGGTCTTCCATGCGCACACGCCAATACCTTTCCCACTCACGGTCAATGGCCAAGCTGATCTGCCCCTCACTGGCCAGGAGCTTTTGCAATACGTCTTTTTGATAAACAATATCACCGTATAAAACAACTGTGTCCCCTCCCCGTTTCATCACGTCCTCTGCTGCAAAAAGGCTCTCCACCATGTTGGTTGTTGCAAATCGTTCGTTACGTCGCACCTCGAAACCTAACTCCTGAATCATTTCTCCCCGGTAACCGGTCACGACAACCGGTTCAGGCAAGCCAAGTTCATTGATTATTGTCGCCTGTCGCTCCAGCAGGGACAGTCCAAGGAGAGGAACCAGGCACTTGGGTCGTTCGTCAGTTAGAGGGCGCAGTCTCTCGCCCTTTCCGGCAGCAAGTATAATAATATTCATGACAAAAATACGTTACGAAACAGGTTCAGGTCCTCATCAACAAAGGGCAATTCCCTTTCTGGATGCCACATAACTCCCCACAAAGGCAGGGAAACATGCTTCACTGCCTCCACTGAATCATTTGGACCCTTGGCAAGCACCTGCAACCCGGGTGCCAGTCCTTCTTCAAAAACTCCAAGATCATGAAAGCTGTTCACCTCCTTGGCAGTTGAGAATTCCGGGCAATTATTAACATCTGCCAACTCGATCGGGTGCCTTACTGCAGTATGACCATCTGTTTGCGTAAGCCGGCCACCAAAATAGTCATTCAATAGCTGCATCCCCCGGCAAACCCCGATCATCGGAATGTTCTTCTCGGCACAATAATCAACCAATGCCTTTTCTGTCGCATCCCGCTCCGGAGCGGTATTGGCACCAGGTGCCGCATATTCAGCAAGTGTATTTCCACCGGACAAGATGACACCATCCAGGTTCATCCCATCAATCAACCCCAGTGGATTCGAGTGCCGATTGGGCAGCAGCAGGGGCAGTGCCGGAAGCTTCTCAATGAATGTGGTCCATTGCTGATCAAGGCAATCGCGGCGCTCACCATAGCTTTCCACGGTTTCCACTCTTTGTGTAATGCCAATCCTCTTCATGATAACGTGCCGCCTAACGGTTAATGCGAATGATCTTGCTGGCGCAATCCAGTTCCACCACCTCAGCCTTGGACAACATTTCAAATAGCTTTTCCCCAACACCAATGGCAGCCGGCAATCCAAGCTCGGCAGCGCGTATAGCCATATGTGAATTTGCTCCCCCATACATTGTTACCAGGCCAATGAGCGAACTGCCGAATATCCAATCAAATCCCGGGTCAGCCTGGGGAATAAGAACAATATTTCCTGAAAGCGCGGCAGGATCATCCTTTCCGGCAAGTAGATGAACATTGGCAACGGCCCGGCCTGAAGTGACAAAGTTCGGCTCACTCGACTTTCGTTCGAACAGTTCAAAGTCCGACTCTGAGAATAGGATTGGCGGCAGTTCAATTGCCCTGGTTAACCGATAGGATGCCCGCCCCTCCATGATGCGCTTCTCAGCCCACTCCCGCTGTGCTCCGATGGCAAGCCCGGAGCGTAACTGTAAAATATCATGGAAATCCAGGAATGACGCGGCATCACGATCCATGCCAAAATCTTCGGCCCAGCGCCGAATCGCATTCAAGGCGGTGCTCAGGCTCCTGGTGAACACAAATTTCGCCCATTCTCTTCCCTCAATAGCACTCTTGGCAAAGCGAGCGAATGCATCCGCATCGATCGGGATCTTTCCGTCCCTCAAGCTTGCATCAATGGAATCCCGTGCAGCACCTGACCACTTAAATTCTTTAGCATGCTCAGACTTATCCCGGCTGGCGGACTCAATAATCGGTTGCAGGTACTTCTCCGGGTTCTCAAAATAGGCCTCTGAGGTGATGTCATAGGTTCCCGGCCTCAAGTGACCATATAGATCCACGAAGCTTTCAAGGTCCCAATCACCTGACGCGACCCTTGAGGCATCAAACTCAAATCGGCCGGTAACCGTTTCCAGTGAGTTCATAAACCTGTCAAATTCATCAATGGCTATTGCCCCGGTTCTCACCAGGGACTTAAGAATTGTCACCGCAACAAAACCCGCACGGGCCAGATGGCTGAATGCCGGGGTACCGAAACGCTTGCATTCCTCAATCAGACAACAGGCAAGCTCAAGCGGAGGCAGCTTACTGGAGAGCACTTTGGCATAGCGTGCTTCCAGCTCCATGATAGATGCCCTGTCTTCATCGATTCTTTGAATCCCATTAACTGTAATCTGAACCAATGATGACTCGAGCATGTCACGATCTGCCTCACTGAAGATACTTGCCGGAAGGCGACTGGCCAATAAGTCATGGATATCCGGAAACCAGCATGTAAAAAGTATATCGAATTCAACCTTGTCATGAAGATGAGGTTTATCCCTTAACTCAGCGAGGTAGTGCTCGACGAGTTTACTGGCAAGCTCATCGTCAATATCCTCTGGTATGAACGAATTGAAGCTTGCCCGGACATCCACAAACGGGTGCCCCTGGAACCCAAGGATAAGGGGTTGCGGTCTGACATCCCTGTAACCGTATTCGGCACGTTGCTGTGCCCACACCTCATTTGTGATCAGGTGCTGATAAAGGCTAAGGGCCAGCGGACGGGGCTTGGTTCCTACAATTTCAGCGGGATTCCAGTCCGGCATCACGGCAAAAATTGTCTCTGCCCCCACAATATAAGGTGAATGTCCAGATTGGCGGCGAAATTGTAACTTCGCATCATCCAGTGCCGAGGTGATCTGCTCATCTCCAACCTGGTGAAACTGGTGGGTCACGGCAATCGGCCGAACCTGCAGGATGTGTAACCGGCCACCGGATGTAACCGCGAACTCGATATCCAGAGAATCATATCCAACCAGGCCTTCAATCTCGACAATGGCTGATATCAGGGGGCCCAGGTTTGTATCAATCTCGCCAATGCGATCCCTCTCGGAACGCAGCACCATGACTGTGCGCAGTGATTCTCCCTGGCCACTGGTGACACTGTCTGTGCTTGCTGTCTCATCATCATAATTGACAACGTAATACGGTGCACCCTGATCAAGGGTCCGCGTGAATACAACACCGCTGATGGTGACATCACGCAACATCCTTTGCACGAGCACCTGGTCTTCCATGTTTGAATCACCATAGGAAGAGACCACCTGGTCGATAGCCTTTATGAGCTCAGCAGTGACACCGCTGTCAACATCGAGTACTGAATCAAATCCTCCCGCATTGGAGGTATTCCAGCAATCTTCACTAAGAGCGCTGCTCCGGACAATCACTTTTTCCCCTTTGAACATTTGCTCGATGGCAGCAAGGCAGGCTTTGCTCTCATGCCTCCATGCCTTCACTGATATACTCACCTGCTCCTCAATTGAGGCTGACTTTAATATTGGCCGTAACCGGTCAAGGGTTTCAGCCTTGGTGCCAAGCACGAACCTGGCCAAGTCCTGCGGTGCGTTGAGCTCCGACCAATTACCCTCAAAATCAACTGATTGGATTTTAAAAGAGCCATCACAATCACGAAGATAAGAAAGGAGACCGGGAATGGACCATTTACGGTAATCAACTTTTCCGGGATGGTTGACCAGTGCCCTAAACTCTCTAAGCGCATCTCCCCGCAAGCGTATGATCCCGGTAAATTCTGTCTCAATTACGGGGCCAGGGTCATTCCCATCCACTATAATTCCTAGGTCATTGATTTGTACCGTCTCCGCATTCGCCAGGTCCTCAGGAGCACGCTGTGAATAGCGCTCTTTCCATCGATAATCGACACCGAATACAACATCCGCACTTTCCTCTTGGAGCAATTCGACGGCGTGGCGACGAAATACCGTATCAGAATAGCAAACGTAGAGATCTTCGACGTCTTCATGCACAGCAAGAGCAAGGGAGCCAACACTTCCTGTGTCGCGCCATTCCTTGTTTACCGTGTAGCCCAATGCCGGATAGCTCGCGATAACCTCATCGATCTTGTATCCGCCAACAAAATGAAACTTCGCTCCGGGGACAACCGAGAACGCTTCAACCTGCCAATCCAGCACTCGCTTGTTCTCAATCGTAGGGGCAATTGCTGATGGAGCATCGCCAACAAACGGCTTACCCGCACCAAGGATAACAACCAGGGGATTCTTAGACATGATCCATTAACATGGGTTTTGGAAAATTAAAAAAACCGGTACTTTGCTGTCAGGTATTCCAGTAAAACACATCCCCGGCCAGTGATGCCCTGAAGCAGGGATTTTAGCTGCAAACTCAAGATATGGAGACCATTGCCCCTCCAGGGGTAGACCGGTTGGAATAACCGCACAAAAAAGATGCAAGGCCTAAAAGGCCTCTATCTCAACAATGTGGAAGTTTTTGTTACTGCTATTCTTTAAACCAACCACCTTGATTTTGCTGATCATTCTGGGATTAAACTTCTGCTCCTGCCAGCCCTGTGAGGGCTTCTTGGAACGATCCGATACCTTTTCCCATTCGTCGCTCCCATGCGGCATAATGAAGAGTTGGTAATTGTAACTCCTCTTTTTGTCCTGGTCATAAAGAAGAAACCGTATCTTCCTGATATTTTTTGGCCCGGGGAATTCCACGATGAAATCTGATGGGCAAACCCCCCAGGCATAACCAATCCCACCGGTTGCCGTCCCCTTGTGCTCAATCTTTCCGTCAATGAGATCGCCTGCCCGGTTGGGGGCCTTGGCAGTTGCCCCGGCAGAAGCCAAGGCCAGGTCAATGTCTCCTTCTTCCGCAATATTTCTCTGGGCCTCATCACGCAACTTGATTTCCGCGCGGAATGCTTCCAGCTCCTTTTTCGCCAGGATTGCCTCCTCGAGTTTTGCCGCACGTTGAAGCCGGCCAAGAAGATTGACTAATGCCGTTTCATATTTCAGTTCCCAAGGCCTCATAAGGCTGAGTGCCTCACGCTGGAATCTTGAGTTGAGAACCGCCAATTGTTTTGGGGATTGCGGTAGCCCTTTAATCACCGAGGAGCCTTCCTTCAATAGGATCCGCACCCTCTCGTTTTTCACCAGCAGGGCTTCCTCAAGCTTCTGGGCCCGGGTAAGTGCCTGTTCGAGGTTTACAAGATCCTTGGCATGGCGCTCAATGAGGGGCTCAAGGACTTCCCCCAGCTTACGTTCAAATCCTTTCTTTAGGCCATCGAGGCCAACAGGAGCCGCAAGGCCTGCACCCTGGGATACAAATAGCAGCACAAGTGCGGCAAATATATTCTTTTGTCCCATATACTATATAAATATATCAAATTATCATCTCAATACCAAGCCACTTCATGCCCGGCATCTAGAAGGTCCTAGAAATCGCACTGCAGACCTGATCCGTTTCATCTGCGCTAAGATATGGATTCATTGGCAGGCTCAGGCACTGTGAGGCCACTTTCTCTGTTACCGGAAAATCGCCTGGGCTGTGGCCAAGCTCACTGAATACCGGCTGAAGATGCAGCGGCACGGCATAATAGGGAACGGATGGAACACCGGAATCGGCAAGTGATGTTTGCAGTGCATCACGATTCCCTGCAAGAATCGTATACTGGGCATAGACAGAGGTATTGTTCGCATCGACATGCGGCAGAACGATTTCTGGCCGATTCAGTTTCTCATTGTAGGTATTTGCCACCGATTGCCTCTTGGCAACCTCATCATCAAACAACTCGAGCTTGGATAAGACAATTGCCGCCTGGATGGAATCCAGCCTGCCATTGATTCCAAGCACCGGGTGATGATGCTTACGTTCCTGTCCGTGGACACGAACCTGGCGCATCAATTGCGCGAGATTGTCATCATTAGTGAAAAGTGCTCCTCCATCCCCGTAACAGCCAAGCGGCTTACTGGGAAAAAAAGAAGTGCTGCCGATTGTTGATAATGCGCACGACTTCTTCCCATGATGATTCGCGCCAAATGATTGTGCGGCATCCTCAATTACAGGCAGGTTGCCGTTGCGGGCTGCAATCTTGTTGATTGCCTTCATGTCCGCAGTCTGCCCGTAAATACCAACCGGCATGATGGCCTTGGTCCTTTCCGTGATTGCCGCCTCAACCCGTTGCGCATCCATGTTCCAGGTTTTCTCGTCAATATCAACAAATACCGGCTTTGCCCCAAGTATGGCAATCATCTCGGCAGTCGAGATCCACGTGTATGGAACCGTGATCACTTCATCGCCTGGACCGACCCCCAAAGCCATGAGGGCAATCAACAGGGTATCAGTACCACTGGATGCACCGATGCAATGCTTTACACCGACATAATCAGCCAATCGTTCCTCAAGTTCAGCCACCTCCGGGCCAAGGATGTAACGGCCATGGTCAAGGACTGTTTTAATGCGTCGCTCCAGGTCCTCACGTATAAGGGCCTGCTGGGATTTAAGATCTATAAATTCCACGGTAAAAATAGTTCTAGATATTATTATCAGTTGCGAATCGTTCCAGATAAGAAGGCAGCAGTTCCATTGTTTGCCGCTCCTGCTCTCCGGTCATCTTGGTATTGCAGGCAGAAGAACGATAGTCAGTTTCCTCCCATTTACCCGAACAGGTTCGCTCAATGGCCTCACTGAGCATGTCCATCTGGGTCTCATAAAGCCGTTCTGAAAGGTCGAACACATTGTCATCACGGAAAAGGCTGATCTCCCTGCGCTCCAAGATCCTTCCGGCATCCACGCGATGGTCTATGAGGTGCGAAGTGATTCCAAGGGCAACCGAATGACGCACCGACCAGAGGAGAGCATCAAGCCCCCTGACTTCCGGGATCAGCCCGGGATGAAAATTGATAATGCCCCCTGAAAATTGCCCGATGACATCACTCTTGAGAATTCTGGCCCCGGCAATAACACCAATGGAAGGATCAAGCTCCTTGAGCAAACCAACGACCTCATCTCCCCGATGAGATACCACATGATAGCGTGCCCCGATTGCATTGGCTACCTGCCTTGGATGGACCAGGCCACTGTGCCTTACCTTGGTGCGTATCTCGCCCGGTGGAATGTTGAGTTTTACGGGCTCGGCAGCAAGCACATCGGAAACCTTGATTCCCTCCGCAAAGAGCCTGAAAAGAAAATCCTGGGTCTTCCTGTGCGGGAAGTTATAGGCAAATACCACTACTGCTTGCTGAGCGGGTTTCATGAAATAAAATTACCGTTTGGTCCCAGTTAATTATCGCTGCTCAGCACTCCTTGGCCGATTCCAGCACCCTGACAACATCCAGCCCGTTCATTCCATCGGAACGTGGAATGGCACGTGTATTGATACAGCCGATAAAATGTTCCATTTCCAGCCTCAATGGTTGCCCGCTTCCCTCAAAGACCACTTCCTCACCCTCGTCCTGATTCTCTAAATCGGAATTAATCG
The DNA here is from genome assembly GCA_902589825.1 of uncultured Verrucomicrobiota bacterium. Lineage (GTDB taxonomy): Bacteria > Verrucomicrobiota > Verrucomicrobiia > Verrucomicrobiales > DEV007 > CACIUL01. The sequence goes on along the minus strand of CACIUL010000034.1, from coordinate 28,002 downwards.
TCTTGCGATGAAGGATCACATTCTGCGCCACCTCATCGTAAACCAGCATTCCTTTTTCCCCAACGACGGTCAACCGCCTGCGGTTCTCTGGCCAGAGCCAGGAATTGTGCAGATGTGCCTTCAACTTGCCGGGGAATTCCATGTGGAGATACGTGTCATCTGCAATATCCTCCTGCAGCCCACAGTGCCCGGAAAAAGAAGTAGCAACCGGTGCACATCCGCAAAGATACAGCAAAACGGCAACGTCATGGACACCGAGGCTCCAAAGCACATTCTCTGTAGGCCGTGCCCGGCCGAGTTTCATCCGCTCCTGGTGAAATGAAAACAACCGCCCGAGTTTTCCTGCATCAAGAAAATCCTTAATCCATTCTATGGCCGGTTGATAAAGCAGCAGGTGGCCAACCATCAGGATCCTATTGTATTGTTTTGCTTTTTCGACAAGTTCTTCAGCCTCAGCCACAGTGAACGTCATCGGCTTCTCGACAAAAACATCCTTTCCGGCAGCAAGGAAATCACCTGCAATACAAGCATGGGTGGGAACCGGTGTGGCGATCGCCACACCATCAATATCCATATCCAGCAGGGGCCGGTAGTCATCCAGCAACTCAATTCCACCCGTCTCGCTGCGAACACGGTCCCGCAAACCGGCAACTGACTCCGCAACATGGCTCAGGACACCAAGCTCATTCAGGTTACGCACCAGGTTAATCCCCCAGTTGCCGGCACCTATGACTGCAATCTTCATTCGGATAGATGGTAAACAGTCAGAAAATCAGGCCTTTATCACCTGGCCCTCTGAGGTCTCAATTCCCTCCATGGCATTGCGCGTGTCCACAATGCAAGGTGCCCACTGAGCGAGTTGATCGAAATCACACGCGTCATGCTTGGTGGCAACAATCACGCAATCCTGGGAGGCAATATTTTCTTTGTTCCATTCTACGGACTCAAGCCCCGTCCACTCGGCATGCTCACGGGTAGGCATAATACTGGCAATGTGAGGATCATGGTAGCTGACCAGTGCTCCACGCTCCTTGAGCAGGTCCATCAACTCAAAAGTGGGAGATTCACGCATATCGTCCACATTGGCCTTGTAGGCCAGGCCTATTAAAAGCACGCGGCTGCCGTTAACCGGTTTCTTCAATTTGTTCAGGGCACCCGCGGTGCGTTCAACCACATATTCAGGAATCGACCGGTTAATCTCCCCGGCAAGCTCAATAAACCGCGTATGCAGCCCGTATTCCCTTGCTTTCCATGTAAGATAAAACGGGTCAATTGGGATGCAATGCCCGCCAAGGCCAGGGCCAGGGTAGAATGCCGTAAAACCGAAAGGCTTGGTTTTCGCAGCATCAATCACCTCCCAGATATCCACCCCCATCGCCGAGGCCACGATCTTCATCTCATTAACCAAACCGATATTGACCGCACGGTAAATATTCTCCAGTAACTTGGTAAACTCGGCCACGCTCGGCGAGCTCACGGGAACAACCTTGGCATAAATGGCCCCGTAGAGGGCAAGCCCCCGTTCAAGGCAATCTTCTGACACTCCTCCGAGAACCTTGGGAATCACCGGCCCGGCAAAGTTCTCGTTACCAGGGTCTTCACGTTCAGGGGAAAAAACCAGGAATATGGACTTCCCAACCTCCAGTCCGCCGGATTCAATCCGTGGCTTTACCACCTCAAGTGTCGTGCCGGGATAGGTCGTGCTCTCGAGTGAAACCAGTTGGCCGGGTTTCAAGTGGGGAACGATAGCCTCAAGGGTTGCTTCGATATAGGAAAGGTCAGGCTCCCGGTGTGCACTTAAGGGAGTAGGCACGCAAATAATGACTGCATCAACTTCCCCAATTCTCTGGAAGTCACTGGTGGCCTTGATGCGTCCATCAGCAACATACTCAGCAATTGGACCTGGATCGATATGCTTGATGTAACTTTCCCCTGCTTGTAGTGCCGCAATCTTTTTCAGGTCAACGTCAAACCCAGTCACATGATATCCTTTAGCCGCATAACTTAGAACCAAAGGCAACCCGACATAGCCAAGGCCAATCACCCCGACTGTAAGGGTCTTATCTTCTGTGTTCTTGATAAATGGAGATGACATAGAAAAATTCTGTTTATAACAGGGTGCTTTCGCGAACTACTTGATGAGCCTGTATTTCCTCAAGCCGGAAAATTGCAGAATTGCCCGGATGATAAATACCGGGTTATTCTTCAGGTAACGCCGCCACAATCGCCTTGGTTCCTTGTAAAGGCGGTAAAACCATTCAAGCCCGCACCTTTGCATCCATGCCGGTGCCTGGGGGATCAATCCCGCATGAAAATCAAAGGCAGCACCAACCCCGAAAAAAATTTTCGCTCCTTCAAGGCTGCCGTCACCTCCATGTTCAACTCCATATTTCTTCAGGAACCCGCTCATGAACAACTCCTGTTTCGGGGTGCTCAGCCCAACCCATACACAATGGGCCCCGGAGGAATTGATCAGGTCCCTCACCTCAATTTCCTCCTCCTCATTCAATGGCCTGAAGGGCGGGGTATAGGTTCCCACGACCTCCAGGCCGGGAAAACGCTCTGTTAATTTATCACGCAGCATTTCAGCAACACCGTCGCACCCGCCAAAAAAGAAATGCCGAATGCCACGGTCCGGGGACCCGGCACAGATACGCAGCATCAGGTCAGGACCATAAACCCGTGAGATTTCCCTGTTGCCGTTGAGCTTCCCATACCAAACCATCGGCATCCCGTCAGGAGTATTGAGAAAAGTGCGGTTAAGGATGCGCTTAAAGTCAGGATTTGACTGTGCCTCACTGACACCATGAACGCCACTGACACCAATATACCCCTGGCAACCGTCATCGATGCCGGCATAGACGCCTGCTTCCGCACTGTCCAGGTTAATGGGGCTAATGCCCACGCCAAGAACATTGATGCGTTCATCAAGCGGGTGATTGTACTTGGGTTCACTCACAATATTTCCAGTCACAAAACTAGGATTCCGGAGGGCTTGTATGGAGCATTGTCCATTCCCTGCCACGTGAAAAAAATCAGGAAACGACTTTTTCGCCCCGGGCATCTTTTTCAACCTGTTGCTCAATCCAGGCATAGGTCTTTGCAAGCCCTGTGCGTAGGTCTACCTCAGGCTCCCAGCCCAGTTTCTCGAGGATGAGGGTATTGTCGCTGTTACGGCCACGAACCCCCTGTGGCGCATCCAGGTTGTGCACCCGCTCGACCTCAACACCGGCAATTTCACTGATCATGTCGATCATTTGGTTGATAGATACCAGCTCTGATCGGCCAAGGTTGATCGGGTCGCTGAAATCAGAATTCATCAGCTTATCAAGACCCGTAATACAGTCATCAATATACATGAAACTGCGGGTTTGCTCACCATCTCCCCAAACTTCGATCTTGAGGTCATTGTTACGCTTTGCCTCAATGATCTTGCGACTCAAGGCGGCAGGAGCCTTTTCCCTTCCTCCCCGCCAGGTTCCCTCCGGGCCATAGACATTATGAAATCGAACAACGCGCACGTTCATCCCGAAGTCCTCCTCAAAGTGCTTGCACATGCGCTCACTGAAAAGCTTCTCCCAGCCATAACCATCTTCCGGCATGGCGGGATAGGCATCCTCCTCCTTCAGCGCGGTAACCGCGGTGTCAGTCTGCTTACCTGCGGCATAGACACAGGCGCTGGATGAATAAAGGTACTTTTCCACCTCATGCTCCCTTGCAGCCATCAACAGGTGCGTGTTGATGAGAATGCTCAACATACAGAGGGCGCGGTTGTTCTCGATGAACCCCATGCCTCCCATGTTGCACGCGAGATTGAACACCTCATCACATCCTTTGGCTGCAGCGAAGCATGCTTCTTTTTCCTCGAGGTTGGCAACGATGTTCTCGGCGCTGTCGATCTGCTGATACCACTGGTCAAGCGGCTTAATGTCCACAACGCGCACATCATGTCCCCTGCGCACCATTTCTTTAGCCAAGTGGCCTCCGATAAAACCTCCTCCTCCTGCAATTAATATTTTCTTAGACATTATTCTTTATTGGTTAGGTGTGTTGTTTGTGAATAAAAAAATGAGGCTTGGTAAAAAAGGGCATTCTTGCCTAACTTGATGCACGCTGCCGCCCCCGGTCACTCGCGCTGTTTTTTTGCACGAAACCGATTGGCTTTCTGACATTTGGGAATGTTCCATTAACGGTTTCCCTTTTTATTTTTTGCGCGCTCAGCCAAGCGCGAAGCGTTGTTGCGGCACCCGGTCACTCTGCACATCGTGAACCGACAATTCTGCCTCGCTGACCCGGCCAAGAAATTCGATCAGTAACTTTACCCGCTGCTTACCTTGCATTAAGCCGGTAACAGTTGCCGTCATGCCCTGCAATGGGCCGGTCGTGATCTCCACCTCTTCTCCAACTTTGGCACTGGCCTCAAGCCTTCGGGTGTCGCCCCCGCCCATTTGCTCCCGTATCTGGTCAATCGCTGAATCGGGAACACTGGCATACCGATTCCCGAGCTGCAGGACCCTTGTGACGGCAGTGCCGTAACTGACGGCACGCATATGGGTAGCGGCCATGAACCTAGCAAAAATATACCCGGGAAAAAGCGCCTCGGTAAACCATACCCTGCCCCTACGGGTCTGCCGCTGAAATTTAAGGCGGGGACAGTAGACCTCGATACCTTCATTTCTGGAAAGAGAGGCTGCAGCAATATGTTCTGACTTGGCACGTGTCTGAACCGCATACCAGAGATACTTCTGCCGCCAATCCTTTCCAACCTGTAATCCTGTTGCCATTACTTCTTCGTTGTCCTCCCCAGAAACCGGCTCACTATTTTCAGAAGCAGTCCTCCCCTTCGTCTCCAGTTGCCAAGCCGGGCCAGGCGGTCCCTGTAAAAGGCCCCATTCTCCGATGTATCCGCTGCTGCTGCCTTCCGGATTTTCTCCAGGCGCTGCGTACCGCTTTCGAGGTGAGGATTGATTTCCCCGTTAATGAAACCGGCAGCCAGCTTCTTTAACTCAGTCACCGCTTCAAAATGCTCCCGCCGGTCATCGGCAACCTGAAAGGGTTGAACAGCACCGAGGTTTCGAAGAAAACGCAATCCCTGACTTGCCGAGCCCTTCGATATGCCGAGCCGGGCAACAATCACATCCAGTGGCATTGCCTCGGGAGAAATAAAGAGCAGCCCATATATTTCGCCGACAGACTTCGGCAAGCCCAGTACCTTGACAGCATGAACAAATAGTTCAATGACCTCCAGTTGCAATGACTCCACCTCTCCCTGCGCTTTAACCGGGATGTCTTCAGCATGAATGCTGACTCGCGTTTGGTTGGCTGATCGGGCTTCGGCGGACATGTTCCTGGGTTGAGGAAACTAGCGCCAAAGGGAGGTTGTTCAATAAATTTTGAACAAACTTGTTTTAGTAAAGCTTGCTTGAATTACTGGGTATGAAAAATATAAGGGCTGCGGCGAGCTCCCCAGATCACTGTTATTCACTTAAAGTATTGAATATCAATCGCTTATCCAATTTCCTAGCTGTCCCCTAAGTGCCTCACAGTCCTTTACCTTAAACTTTTCAGCTGCCACCATATTCACGCCTTTTCCGTTGCGACTCATAACCCGCAAATGCAGAGGTGTCTCTCCGCTATGCTCAGCAACAATGGAACGGATTTTGCGCAGGTCATTCAGGTTGTGCTCGCCGCTGCGCAATGAAACAATCAGGGGCAACGCCGAACCAGTGCCATTGGCCTCCACCAATCCTTCACTCACCCCGGCCTGCGCCGCAGGATTGCTTTCAACCGGCGGTTTTTCAAGGATCCTCATCCTTTCAGCAGTCAGGCGCTTGGAATCCGAGATGGAATCCATTTCCACCTTGGCGGTAAGCACAACCACCTTGCCTACTTCGAGTATGGCAGTGGACTTCTCAAAGACCTCACTCCATACCATCACCTCGGTATGGCCGGTGAACTCCTCAAAGGAAAGAATGGCAAAAGGCTTACCTGCCTTCTTCGTGAAACGCTTCTCGACAGAAGCGATACGTCCGGCAAAGTCATATTTCCGGGATTCCTTCAGCTCCTGCAACTCGGATAAACGCCGATATTTTCCGGAGAGAATCGATGAGCGGTACGCATCAAGGGGATGGCCCGTAACGTAGAAACCGAGAAGCTCACGTTCAGCAGAGAGGATCTCATCCTGGCTCCAGGGCTCAAAGGCAACCTCCCCGGAACTCAGAGAAGGTTCCGGGGCCGAACCAAAGTCAGCGTCATCGCCAAACAGTGAAACCTGACCCGCGATGCGGTCCTTCTGGGCACTTGAGGCAGCTGCCATAATGTTTTCCAGACGGGAAAAAAGGCGGGCGCGATCTTCACCTGAAAAGTCAAATGCCCCGGCTCTGACCAGGGATTCAAGATTTTTCTTGTTTACTGACTTGGAATCAAGACGCTTGGCAAAGTCCTCTGCACCTGTGAAGTCGCCTCCGGCATCGCGTTCACGGATAGCCGCTTCCATGGCGGCACTTCCCACATTCTTCACCGCAGCCAAACCAAAACGGATGGCCCTGGAATCAGGCCCACTGGCAAGGTCAGGTGAAAACTTAAGCTGGCTTCTATTGATGTCAGGGGGCAGGACCTTGATCCCCATATTTTTGCATTCCTCCACAAATACTGAAATTTTGTCAGTATTGTTTATCTCGTTGGAAAGCAAAGAAGCCATGAACTCAACGGGATAATTAGCCTTGAGGAAAGCAGTCTGGTAGCTAATCAAGCCATATGCCGCCGAATGTGACTTGTTAAAGCCATAACCTGCGAACTTCTCCAGCAGGTCAAAGATGCCATTTGCCTGTTGCTTGGGGATCTTATTTTCCCGTGCGCAACCATCAACAAAGACCTCACGCTGGCGGGCCATTTCCTTTGGGTCCTTCTTGCCCATCGCACGTCGCAGCAAATCGGCATCCCCAAGGCTGTAGCCAGCTAGCAGGTTAGCAGCTTTCTGAACCTGCTCCTGGTAAATCAAGATCCCATGAGTTTCCCTGGACACTTCCTCAAGAAGAGGATGAAGGTATTCGACCTTTTTCTTGCCCTTCTTCCGGTCAATAAAATCAGGAATCAGGTCCATCGGACCCGGACGGTAAAGGGCAATAAGAGCAATGATATCCTCAATGCAATCAACGCCAAACTGCTTACAGAGGGCAACCATGCCGCCACTTTCCAGCTGGAACACACCACAGGTTTCACCGGCATTGAGCAACCTGTAGGTCATTGCATCCTCGAGGGAAATATCGGCAATCTCAAACCCCGCAGCATGTTGCCGGATAAGGTCGAGGGCATCCTGAATAACTGTCAGCGTCTTGAGCCCAAGGAAGTCCATCTTCAGCATCCCCAGCTCAGTCAATGGCTTCATGGCATATTGAGTCACCACCTCATCGTCATTGCCCCGTGTAAGCGGCACATGCTCATCCAGATCAGATCCCCCAATTACCACACCTGCAGCATGAATCCCGACACCGCGTGTCAATCCCTCCAGCTTAACCGCTGTTTCCCATAGCTGTGCAGTGGCGGGTTCAGTATCAATGGCCTTCTTAAGGTCTGCGTTCTTCCTGCGTGCGCCGGCCAGGGTAATCCCCAGTTCCGCAGGAATCATCTTTGCAATCCGGTCCGCGTCCCCATAGCTCCACCCGAGCACACGGCCGATATCCCGTACCACGCTCTTCGCACCAAGAGTACCGAAGGTGATGATATGCGAAACCCGGCGTTCTCCGTATTTTTCGCGTACATACTCAATTACCTCGGGACGGCGGGTCTGGCAAAAATCAACATCAACATCAGGAGGGCTGACACGCTCCGGATTGAGAAACCGTTCAAAAATCAGGCCGAACCTGATCGGGTCCAGGTCCGTAATCCCGAGGCAATAGGCAACCAGAGATCCTGCCGCTGAACCGCGCCCCGGCCCAACAGGAATGTTATTGTCCCTTGCCCACTTGATAAAGTCCCATGTAATGAGGAAGTAGGAGACAAACCCCATCCGCTCCATGATGCCAATCTCATAGTCTAGCCGCTTGCGTAATTCGGGATCACTGGAAGCCCTCTGCTCCCCATAACGAAAAGACAGACCCTCCTCGCATAAATTCCGGAAATAAACCTCCTTTGAGCTTTCCCCGGATACATCGTATTCCGGGTATCGCTCAGAGCTGGTTGCATCCAGCTGCATCTCAAAATTAACCTTCTCGGCAATCTCAAGGGTATTATCACAGGCCACCGGGATTTCCCTGAACAACTGGCGCATTTCCCTGGCCGTCTTGAAATACACCTCAGGCGAATAACGCATCCGGTTCTCATCCAGCACCATGCTGTTGGTGCCAATGCAAATCAACGCATCGTGAGCCTCATGGTCCGACTTGTCGAGAAAATGAACATCGTTGGCTGCCACCGGCTGGAGTCCAAACTCTCCACAAAATTCCAGAAGCTGGCGGTTGCATTTTTGTTGTTGCTGCATGCCATGATCATGCATTTCAAGGTAGAAATCCTCCTTGCCGTAAATGTCAACGAATTCACCAAGTTTCTCACGCGCAATATCAACCTGTTCCTGCTGTATCCAGTAGTTGATCTCCCCATTAATGCATCCGCTCAGGCATATCATCCCACCGGAATGCTTATCTAGTGCCTCCTTATCAACGCGGGGTTTGTAATACTGACCTTCGAGGTGCGCCAATGACACGAGTCTTACCAGGTTTTCGTATCCCTGCTGATCCTTTGCAAGCAAGGTAAGATGATGGGCATTTGGCACTCCCGGCACCTTTTTCTTCTGCGTCATCGGGCCGGGAGCCAGGTAGACTTCACAACCAATGATCGGTTTCACGCCGGCCTTTACTGCCTGCTTATAAAAATCAATCGCGCCATAAAGGTTCCCATGATCGGTCATGGCTACAGCCGGCATCTTGCATCGCTTGACCTTCGTCATGAGTGCAGACGGGCGCACCGCACCATCGAGTGTCGAATACTCGGTGTGGAGGTGTAGATGAACAAACGAATCAGACATAAAAGGACCAAGGCCAAAGAACTGCACACAGGCAGGTAATGGGTGCCCTGCCTATTCTACTAATTAGGCAAAACAAAAGGTTCAAGAACCTTTGACCGGAACAGTTCATTTTTTACTCCCTGCGGATCTTCCAAGGCCAGTATACAGACCCTGCCGTTATATAAAACCAGCCAATGGATGACCGTCAGCATGCTCTTTTTGCCTCAAAAACCATCAGGAAAGCAATCACTTCGGCAATTTCTTTTCGGTTTGGCACAGGATTAGCTGTATAGTGCATAAGAAAGAATCTAATCATACAGAAAGTCCAGACTGATAGACCTTTGCGGGTATACAGTGTAGTGGACCGCCAGAACAATAACTCTGAAACACAGAAAAATGAAAAAAATCGAAGCTATCATCAAACCGTTCAAGCTGGAAGACGTAAAGGAAGCGCTTTCCGAAATAGGCATTCAGGGCATGACCGTCACGGAAGTGAAGGGCTTTGGGCGCCAAAAAGGCCATACTGAAATATACCGCGGCAGTGAATACACGGTGGATTTCCTTCCAAAAGTGAAGCTTGAGATCGTCGTCGATGATGCACAGGCTGGTGAAGTCGTCGACAAGATCGTTGATACCGCCAATACCGGCAAGATCGGGGATGGCAAGGTATTCGTTTCCCCGGTTGAGGAGGCTGTCAGGATCCGTACTGGCGAAAAAGGCCCCGAGGCTGTGTCTGTCAGTTAAGCGGACAACAGCACAATAGCCGCAAGGCATTCTCTTTAAGCGCCACCGGGAAACCCCGGTCGGCGCTTCTTTTTGCACTGTATTGTTTGCCGGCAGCAGCATCGAACCACAAAAACCCAAATCGCCCGCCGGGCTTTATTTGCCTTCCCTGTTTCCACAGGCAATAATCACCCACAGCATGCAAAGCCTGCCCGATTTCCCTGACCCTCCCGACTACAAAACGATCCAATCCTGTACCGGCAATATGCTTGTTGCCAGGGGCAAAGGGCTGCCCGCACACGGGGAACCCTGGCATCTTGTTCAGGTAACCGAACCGGTTGAAACAGGAAATATCGACGAGGTGCCCATCCTGGCATTTGAAGTTCTTTTCCTGACCCCGGGCAAGCGGGAAAACAGCACCTACATTTTCACCGATGCGGAAAACGAACTGGTCGGGGCAATGTATTGCACCACATTTATCAGCCCAACGGGCGCAACCTGTATGCGTTCACTTTTCTCCAGCATGGATATGCCTGCGGAAACTGACCCCGAACAGAACCCGGAGGATGAAAGCTGAAAAAGAATGCCGGTGGCTCTTTGCTCTATTGATTGTTTAGCCACACCTGTATCCCTGCCCAAGCAGGGCCATGCCTCATGCGGGTGCCACCTAGGGCTCAAGATCAACAGCCAGTTTATTGATTTCCTTCAGCAGGTAACCAAAAGCGTTGGTGAATATTCTTGAATGCCCTCCCTGGGGTAATTCTCCATCATGCACGCTTGCCCGGTTAAGGGAAGCGTTAAGGCCCTTTACCGATCTCATCGAGGCATTCATATAGTGGCGTAACCTCTCCGAGCGTACCGTGGAGACCTCTTCAGCCATTCCAATCAGGCCGATACCCAGCACTTTGACCTTGCCATCAATGCCCACATACGCACCCGTGGCAATATTGGCAATGCCCGCGGCATTATGCACCAGACCCATGTAGCCAAGGCCGCTGAATGTTGCCTTATCAAGGTTTGTTTTAGCACCTTTCTTGATCGCGGTCGACTTGTGAAGCCCGGGATTTCGTGCAACAAAACCATCAATACCCGCGAAGATTTTTCCAATGGCTTCCTCAACCGGTAATTGTTCATATCGTGCGCGGGCATTGTCAGGGACCCCGCCTTTCCAGTCTGCCAGTTGTCCTGCAAGCTGACGAATCAGGTGATCGCAACAACTGACCAGGAAGGCACCCCGACGTTCGGCATGCCTGCTTTTACCGGCATCATAGTCAATATGCGTACGCTTTCCACGGCCAGCAATGCCTTTCACTTCACCCCAAAGAAGAAACTCAATGACATGATATCCTGTAGTGGCACCATCCTGGCCGTTTAACTTATCCAGTGCCTCAGGGCTCAGGTCCGGAAACTGATCAGGGTTGGCAATAATTCCCGATTCCGGCTTTGCTTCAACATAATCAATATAACCTGGGTCAATCGGCCAGCTGCTTATTGAATCAGCAGTGTCAGCGTAGGAAAACAAAGCTTCACTCTGCAGATACGGCAGCCAGGCCTGCACCCAGCTCATCTTTGCGGAGATATGGTTTTCCAGGGTAGGCTCGGTAACCAGTAACTTGACTTGCTTGCGCAATTCAATGGCCCTTAAAAGGGAATTCATGAAGCTTGCCTCAACAATCCGGCCATAGGTCTTAATCGACATCACCTTCGCCTGTTGAATTTTTCCCGGCGCATCGGCTTCACGCCCCTTCAAAGCAGCATCCGCCCCGGGATCAGGCTCCTCGGCAAAAAGCGTAAACAAACCCAGACCAGAGAAGGCAATAAGCAAACCCGGAAAAAAGGGACTATAGTGGACTTTCATCTTGGTGCGCCCACAGTATGCCCAAGATTGAGCATATGCACCCATGAGTTTTGACAGCGTCATTGCCCACTTGCCATTGCTGCCGGCAATCATCTTAAGCCTTGTATTTTCATCTGCTTGTTCCGGGAAGCGCCAACCGGAGGGGAAGGAAAACAATCCATCCGCACACTCGCCGGAGTGGCAGGAATTCTTCGATGGAAAATCACTGGCAGGATGGAGAAGGCTCGACCTGAACGGCACCGGTGGAGAAATTGATGTGACCGATGGCAGGATAAGCTTTGGTCGCGGTAACCCGCTGACGGCAATGGTCATTGCCGATAAAACGTTCGCGCCGCCGGCTGCAGAGTACGAAATGATCCTGCAGGCCAGAAAAACTGATGGCCGGGATTTTTTCTGTGCACTGACGTTCCCGGTACCCGAAAGAGGCACTTGTTGCACCTTCGTTGCCGGCGGATGGGGTGGGGGAGTTACCGGGATATCCAACATCGACAACCTTGATGCCAACAGGAATTCAACGCGCAGTGTAATTCGGTATCACGCCGGCAAATGGTATGACTTGAAAGTTGAGGTGCGCCGTGGAAGAATCCGCTGCTGGGTGGATCAACGCCTCGTCGTGAACGCCGTGATTGCCGGTAAAAGCATATCCATGCGGGACGGGGAAATAGAAAAATGCCAGCCGCTGGGTATCGCAAGTTTTTCCACCGCATCAGAATTCAAATCCCTGCGGATCCGGGCTTTGCCAGCGGAAAAGTAGCCTTGGGCGCGAAACTTTGCACTCAGTGCATCCCTGAATTAATCTTTATAAAGGCAGGGGATCATGAAATTCACACGCAAAGCACTGCGCCACATTATATTTGAGCACAATACCCGGCGCTCAAAGGCCTTCGACGTTATCCTCCTTATCGTTATCGGCCTCGCCGTGCTGGCCACAATGCTGGAAAGCGTGGATAGCATTAGCAGTCAACACGGCAAGATGCTTCGCACTGCCGAATGGGTATTCACTATCCTTTTCATGCTCGAGTACAGCGCAAGGCTCTACTGTTCAACATCACCCATTAAATATGCACTGAGCCCCTTTGGCGTCATTGACCTGCTTGCATGGATTCCCTTGTGGATCAGCCTCATTGTCGACCATGAAACCGCGCACTACCTGACCGTCATCAGGATACTTCGCATGCTGCGCGCCTTCAGGATCCTGAAAATGATGCCCCTGATCGGCGCTGAGGACCGCCTCGTAAAGGCTGTGCGCAGAAGTCTGCCGAAAATCCTGGTCTTCATGTTTTTCATTTTTACTATTGTAACAATCCTGGGCTCACTCATGTATGTAATCGAGGGGAACCAGAACCATAATTTCAGCAGTATTCCAACCAGTGTATACTGGGCAATCATCACCATCACGACGGTGGGGTTTGGTGATATCACACCCATCACGCCGATTGGAAAGATCCTTACCAGCATCATGGTGCTCATTGGCTATGCCATTATAGCTGTCCCGACAGGAATCGTAATCAGCGCGATAAAGGATTCAAAGCAATCGGAGGAACTTGGCAGGGCATGCCCTGGATGCGGTCGTGAGCCCCATCAGTTTGGTGCCAGGCACTGCTGGCATTGCGGCGACAAGCTCGATGAAAAGCCGGATGAATCGGAGAACTGAGATTCTACAGGGTTTTCAGGTAAGCGTAAAGATCTGCAAGTTGTTCAAGGTTGAGTCCCGCCAGTAAGCCCTTTGGCATAAGGGATCCCCTCCAGTCATCCTGCTGCGCTATCAGGGTTTCATCAAGCCTAACGGTCGTGGAGGGCCCAGTCCTGACAATCACGCCGTCCGCTGAGGTAAAGGCAATGCGACCGGTGTGCTTGCTGCCATCCTTCATGGTAAATACACTCACACGATAAGCCGGTGGCACATCCGCATCCGGCATGGCTATTGCCGTGAACAAATCAACAGGGGACAGCCTCCTGGAAACACCAGCCAAGCCAGGCCCAAGCGCATTCGATGACTGATGGCAGGCCGCACAGGCACGCAATGCAAAAATCCTTTTGCCCTTCTCGGGATTCCCTGAACTCCAATCCACCTTGCTGAAAACTTTCGGCCAATCATCCTGTTTTTTTTCACTGCCAACACCGACTGCCAGGGCGGCGGCAGGATGGCTGCTTAACAACCATTCTTCAGCAGCCTTGCGGTCATTAAAGGTCTGCCCTGCCACGCGTCCAATCAGTGGCAGGGTACCCTTTTGCGCGGGAGACCGAAAAAGGGCAATCAGCTCATCCATACCGTCCCCAGCGCCGGCGGGAAGAATGACGGTGGGGGATAACTTCCCAAGGCCCTGCACGGCAATCCTGCTCACCGCCTCACGGGGAGAAGTGATAGCATCAATCAAGATCTGCCGATCGCTTTCCGTTGGCGCATGCGCCAGAAGCCGCACACACTCATCCCTTAATCCAGGATCGCCTGCCAGACGACGGATCACAGGAAAGCTGACGCCTGCTTCCAGGTGTTTAAAGAGGCCAATCACATCCTCTTTCCAGCCTGCATCCGGCTTTGATTGAACTGCGGTAAAGAAAACCTCCGCAGCTTGACCCAAATGAGGCTGTGGAAAGGAAGCGGCAATACCCGCATGGTTGGGATGGGCAAACCCATCACAAAGAATCAGTTCCCGATAGAGCGGCCCTCTCTGGGCAATCCGGGCAACCACCTCATTGATCCTGTCGATATAGGTCTGTTTCGTGCGCATCTGCATACCTCCGGTTTTGCCGTCAAGGGCAATGACAGCTCTCGCAATACGTTGCACTTGCTCACCCGTGAGTGGTGTATTGATGCAGGCAAGACAGCACAGGTAATGAAAATCATCCTCGACAGGGCTTTTTGCCGTGATGGCATCCAGAATCCTCCCGGCAGAGATAGGATGGGAATCTCGCAACATGGCAGAGAGCCGGGCTGCCTCAAGTCTTTCATCAGGATCAAGCGAGTGCAACAGTGCTCTTGGTGAATTACGGCACAGGGTAAGTAATTCCGCATGTTCCTCCTCGAATATTTCATTACCAGCAAGCTCATAACCTGAAAAAGCCTCCCCGCTGGGCTTATTCAGATTCCAGTCCCCCAGGCCCCTCATCATCATGCGCAACAGTTTCATGCGTTGCTTAAGAGGTGCGCTGAGCATCACGCGGTCCATTTCGACTGCTACCAGGCGTATCGCCTCCGCATTGAATCCTTCCACGTTGAACCCGCGGTTGCCAAGCAGGGCAAGGGGGTCGTTGACCACAGCAACCCCGCCCCTCATGTCTGCTTTGGCCACCTCGCCAACAGGCAGGTAACGCGCCTCTTTTAATGACTGTTTCGCACGAATATGGTATACCGACCCGGTGGTTCCACGCCCGCCTACTGACACAAAAAGTGAACCGTCGGGAGCCAGTTCAATATCCGTGGGAGCAAAGCCGAAAATCCCCGTCGATTCCATAAAAACGCTGGCTTCATGGTCCCTTAATTCTTCAAGGTCGGCATCCGGGTGCGTGAAATAAACCTTGCCGAAAGTCCAGTCGCAATAAAACACCGCATCCCTGTATTCCGGCGGGAAGGCCGTGTGCCTGTAAACGGCAACTCCCGTCGGGGATCCGCGCCCGACATTGACGAGAGGATCGACACTGTCAAAATAGTAATCAGGCCGTTTCCAGCCCCGTTTCCAGCCCGGCAGGCGCCATCCATGGTGCGCCCCGGGATGCACACGGTAAAGCCGGGTTGGCGCATACCAGGGCAGGAGGAACTCCCGCTCACAATCACTGTCATAGGTGTAAATCTCTCCCTTGCTGTCAAAGTCAAAATCATAGGGATTGCGGAACCCGTGACAGAGTATAACGGGATCCTTCAACTGAGGGGAATACTGGATCAACGCCCCGCCTTCAATCCATCCTGACTTGCCTCCGGCAAGCTGGCTGTGCCCACGGAAGTTGGCATCATTGCCTCCGATCAGGTATATGTTTCCCTGTTCGTCCTTTCTGATTGCGTGCAGTCCGTGCTCGCCGCCCCTGAATTGAGCAATCTTTTCCGGTTTGTGATCAAAAATACCGTCTCCGTCATGATCAGTGTAGCGGTTGAAGCTTCCGCCCTCGCTCGTCAGGAGGGTCCGCTCGTCGACAAATAACATGCCCATTGCCCCGGCCCTTGAAGGAGCAATCAGGACATCACTCTCAGCGTGGCCGTCACCATCTGAATCAATCAGGCGCTTTATATATCCACGCGATGAAATCACAACCTGCCCGGCGGGGTCGATGGTCATTGAGTAGACATCCGGGGCAATTTCCTGGTCGGCATAAAGGCGAACCTCAAAGCCCTGAGCTATTCGCAAGCCCAGTTCGGGCACATCATCAAGCTGCCCATCAGCAATCCCGGTGAGGATCACCAGCGCCGTTATCAATCGGTAACGCATCCCTTTATAAAGGGTAGCGCATCATGGCCTCAGGTCGAGGCAACAAAACAAATATCCAAAGCAGGGGGGCAAAATTTGCCCTATACAAGCCAGGGCTCCGATGACACGCCCTTCGCGCGCTTGTGGCCGCCACCTGTCATGGCCATCCAGGCACAAACAGCACGCAATATCTCCCCGGTGCTCTTTTCCCCACTTGCGGTATCGGCCAGGATCCTGGCCAGAACCTTGTCATGTTCGGCAATCTGCTCAGCTAATTCACGCAAATCAGCATCCTCTCCTTCCGGATAAATCCACTCTGCAGGATCATCCTCAGGAGCCAGGTTGCTATCGCTCATTATCTTGAAAGCCTCTATTTTATATTCTTCATCTGGTGAGTGGTAACGCGAATCAGGCATTTTGTGGTGTCTGCAGGTGTGTGGTTTAAGTCAGTTAATTCTCTTCTTCTCCGCCGGATGGCGCTGGTTGTTGCAGGAAAGGCGAGCCTTTCTCCACATATCCCCTGATGGCATCAATGAGCAGATGGTTGGCTGTCTCGGCCGCATTTTTCCCGAACATCCCTGTTTCGGTCATGCGCTCGAGATGCTCCCGCACCGTCTCCGTCACTGACACCGTCAGTTGAACAGAGGAAATTGCATTTTTTTGCCTTGGCATCCAGATTTAAATTCATTAAAAATGGCATTCTTTTCTATCATTTGCAAATTTTTATTTTGAGAATTATAGCAATTCTGATCTACTAATAATTTCGGGGGTATTGCCTCTTTTTTTTGATATTTTTGGAGTTACTTACCCTGATGCCTCCTCGAAATGCCTGTTTTAAAAGCCAATAGAAAGGCAGAAAAAATCGCGATTTTTTACCACTCACAGGAACAAGGGCATCACCGCACCCAAGGCTGAAGCCAAGAAGACCATCCACCGTGAGCGATCGCCAGGCAGAACCCGGCGCCAGACCCGCAAGCACTATCCCCTGATTAAAAGTCCGCTATCTGAGAAAAAACGGCCTTTTTGCACCTGCGTCTGCTGCCAGGTTCCAGCATCCCACCAGCATTTTACCAACAGGCTAAAAATCAAACTTGTTATCGGGATTATCCAGGTTGTCGTAACGGTTGGACTTGGCATCCGTCTCAAGAACCAATTTTGCATCGGGCAGTGCCTTGCGCAATTTGCTCAGACCCTCCTGGGTAATTTTCGTTTTCCAGGCATAGACTGCCTTCAGTTTGCGATGCTTGGCCAAGACCGGCAATATGTCATTACTCACTCCCGTGCCATACAGGTTAAGGTATTCCAGATAACGCAACCCCGAGAGGTGGGCAACACCCTTGTCGGTAATCTGGGTACGGCTCAGGTTGAGGTGAGTTAGACGAGCCAGCTTGCCGATATGCTTTAGTCCCTCATCCGTGACCTTGGTGCGGCTGAGGTCAACCTCAACCACATTGGGAGCAATGTGCAGAATCTGCTCAATCTCCTTATCTGTTGTCTTGTGGTATGTGGAAATCCACTCTACCGCGAGTTGCTGTGGCAGGTTCACCGCAAGCTGGCTGACAGTTGCCCCCAGGCCTTCAAGGTGCGCAACCCCGTCCGCATTGGGCTCACGCATCGGCATGGCCATCACCTTGGCAACATCAAGGTCAGCAGCAATCTCTCCAAGGCCCTGACCACTGCCACTGCTGAACCGGGCTCCATCATCGATCCATTTCTTGATAAGGGCAATCTCCTTGGCAGACAAAGGGCCTCCGTCATCAGTCGGGGGCATCAGTTCATCATCTGTTTTAGGCAATGATACCCTGACATAAAGTTCACTGCTTGAGGCATCGCCTGGTTCCAGTACACCCCCAGCCCGGATCCCGCCCGGCGTATCCAGGGCAAGGCCTGCCTTGGGCTTTTTATCAGTCTCCCTCTTCTTCGCCGTGTGGCATGAGTTGCATTTGGAGGAAAGGATCGGTGCGATTTGTTTCTTGTAATCAACTTCCTGCCCCGAAGAAAGGGCAACGGAAAGCAAACAAAGGACAGGGGAAATGAACTTGGAACTCATCAGCGCTATTTTTATGCAAAAAAAGGGGGACACGGTATTACGTGTCCCCCGTTGATAGGATAATGCCTACGCGAATACTTCCTTAACCGGCTTGGCCTCATCGCCTATGGTAAAGGGCCTTCCTGAGGGTGATGTCACAACCCGCTCAGTCGGCAATCCAAGGGCATGCCCGATTGTGGCATTGAACATGCCCGGGGTGACGATTCCCTCCTTCACGGTATGTGCCTTGCGGTCAGTTTCACCGTAAACGAATCCGCCTTTCACACCTCCGCCGGCCATCAGGGTAGTGAAGGCACGCGGGAAGTGATCCCTGCCGGTATTGCCGTTAATGTCCGGGGTACGGCCAAACTCGGTACCCAGCGCAACGAGTGTGCTATCCAGCATTCCACGACGCTCAAGGTCGGAAATCAATCCGGCGAGCGCCTGGTCGAGGATCTGGCAACGCGCCTCAACAGCAACAAAATTATCATTGTGAGTGTCCCAGCCCCCAAGGTTTACCTCCACAAAACGCACCTGATGCTCAACCAGGCGACGAGCAAGCAGACAGCCCTGTCCAAAGCTGTTGTTTCCGTAAAAGTCACGCACCTTGTTGTCTTCATGCTTAATGTCAAAGGCCTTCAAGTCCTCACTGGTCATGAGTTTAATCGCCTCATCATAAAGACCATGATAGGTCTTGATCTGCTTCTGCTTGAAGCGCCCGTGGAAATCGGCATTCATCTTGTCCGCCAGTGACAGCCTGCGGTCAAACGCCTCCTTGCTGACAGAGTGTGCCCGCTTGGAATCCTTCAACCCTGAGTTGGCATTTCCCAGGGGAACACCCCCGTATTTTGCCCCCATGAAACCGCCGGTGGCATTCTCCGATGAACCGCCGATAGAGACAAAGCCGGGAATGGTTGTGTTACGGCGTCCCGAAAGGCGCATGATCCAGGCGCCAAGCGATGGGTGGACGATGGTTCCCCGCGGTGCATAACTGCGGTGCAACAAATATTGTCCCTGCTCGTGGGCACCCTGATTGCTGCGCATGCCTCGAAACAACGTAATATGCTTCATGACGGCAGCGGTCTTAGGCAGGAAACCTGAAATTTGCACATTGTCCGCGGTTGTATCAATGACGGGCGTGGGACCCTGCACATCCTGGTTCTCGGGCTTGGGGTCAAAGGTGTCCAGATGGCTCATGCCACCAGACATATTGAGAAAAATGACACTCTTGGCCGCGCGCGGGCGCATTGGAGGTGCCGCTGCAAAAAGATCACTGGAGCCTACTGTCGCACCAAGCATGGGCAGGACACTGACCCCCAGATAACTGTGGGCAGCACCAATCATAAACTGTCGACGGCTCACTTCGTCGCCTTTTTGGAATAAGCTATTATCTGACATGGTCTTTGGATTTGGATGTTTGTTATTGTAATTTGATCGGCTGGAGCCGGGGGATAATGAAGGGAATACAGTGCTTATTGAATAAACATGAACTCTGCTGTGGAGATCAGGGCAGAAACCGCATTGCGCACTGCCGCGCCACGGTTCATCTTGAACTCATTGAGAAATAGCTCCTTCTCCTCAGCAGATGGCCTGCGAGAGAGTATGCTGATGAAAATACGGTCAATTTTCTCGGAGTCTGTTGTGGCTTCGTTGACCACCTTGAAGATTTTCGAGCTGCCGTTGCTGGTAATCTGCTTCTCAACATGACCGTTAAGAATAGACAATACCTGGGTCACATCAGAATCCTTGCTGGCATTTTCAATCACCTCGCGGTCTGACTGCCCAAACTGGCGCAGGAAGTGCCCATTGGGCATCGGCGAGCTCAACTCAGAAGCCCGCATCTCCTGTCCATATTTGCGCGCATTCTGGGCCATCATCATCTCCATCTGCATTTTGCCGCCGGGTTTTGCTCCACCGCCTTTGTCATTCTTGATCTGCTTGTGCAGGGTTTCGGCATATTTCCAGACAGCTGCGGGGGATTCGATGGCAATCACCTCTCTGTAGATATCCTTCATGGTTTTCTTGCCCACCAGTACCGGGCGGTTACGGAACATAATCGCGCCCCCACTGTAGCCGTTGCCCTTGCGGCTATCCGTATTATCCACTTTCAGGGTCAGCAGGGAGTCCCAGACCTGCTCGGCACTGAACCTCTTTAACTGGCGGCCATTGAAATTATAGGGCGAACGCTCAGGGTGCTGTATGGGGCTTGGCCCAAGCTGAAACGTATAGGTGTAGAAAAGAACCTTTTGGAAAGCCTTGAGATCGTAATTTAAATCAACCAGTAATTCCTCCAGATAAGACATTAAGGCAGGATTGGACGGTGCAGCACCGGCACTGAAGTTATCCAGCGGCTCAAATATGCCCGTTCCCATGACCCGCTTCCACATGCGGTTTGCAATGACCTTAGTAAACCGCGGGTTCTGGGGGCTAACGATCCAGTCTGCAAATTCCAGGCGGGCCTCCCCGGCGTCCTTGGCTTTGGATTTGAGACTGACCCGCACGCTCTTACCAAATCCGGACAGGGATTTTGCACCAACGCGCTCTCCCGGCTTGCCATCACGGTATTTATAGTCTTTGGGCAACTTGATGCTGCCATCACCTGCGTCGGCAACCGAGAAGTCAAAGACCGCGTAGCGGATCAGGCGGGAAACATCACGCAAGCCGCGATCCATTCCCTCCTCGTCCTCCTTGTCCGAGAGGTAACTGGAGAAAGAGTCCCGCTCACCGATCTTCATGCCGTCAGTAAAAGCAGCCATCTCGTAGAATTCCATCTGCTTCCATGAATCAAAAGGATGGTTATGGCATTGCGCACACTCGATGCGGGTGCCAAGGAAAATACGGGTGGTGTTCGCCATGTTGTCCTTCAGCATGCCCTTGTCTCGCATGTAGTAGCCGACGGCCCCGTTCTGCCAACCTCCGCCTTTGGCAGCAATAAGCTCGTGGACCATCTTGTTATAGGGCTTGTCCTCGGCAATAGAGTCCTTGATCCATTTGATGTATGGAGCACCTGATGTGTTTTGGAAGGTGTCCGTTGCCCGCAGGAGGTCAGCCCACCAGTTAAACATGTGCATGTTGTAGCCGTAGGAACCAACCAAGGTGTCAATCAGCTCGACTCGCTTGCTGCTTTTCTCACTATCCAGAAAAGCAACCGCTTCATCATAACTGGGTATGCGGCCGATTGCCGTCAGGTAGCTGCGACGCAAAAATTCCGCATCCGTTGATTTGGGCAGTGGGCGGACCTGCTTCCTCCTGAACTCAGTACCAACCAGCTTGTCCACCTTTCTGGCTGCGGCCAGCTGGAATTCCTTGGATTGGTTCGGCGGTACTTGACCTGGCCGGAGACCAAGCTGGGCACTGGCACTGCCAGTCATGAAAAAGGCAATAACAATCGCCGCTATATTGAGGGCACACAGCTGCTTCATAGCCATAACTATACCTTAAATAGTGCATTCTGGACAACAGAAAACACAAATCCGGCTGCCCCGGGATCCGGCAGGGCTTCCATGGCATCCTTAGCCATTGGGTGCACACTCCCGAAACCTCCACGAGCGCTTGTATTTCAAGGATTTAAAGGCCAAAACCGGGTAAATTAGGAACCTGAAAAAACCACAGATGATCCGGCCTCAATTTGGCTTTTGGCCATCATGTTTTGCCCGAAAATGTATTTTTCCCTCAATTGCCTCCCTTTCTCCAGCCCAGAAATGGCAATTTCCAGCCCCCGTCGCCTGCAACCCGGATATCGCGCCTCTGGAAGCCCAGCCAGGCCAACCCGGTCAAAAACAGGGCGATTGCCAGCAAGCCAAGCACTGGCTGGATGTGCAGGCCACGCATGGCATTTGCCTGGAAATAGGTCAACGGGGAAAATTGCGCCGCTGGCTGAAGCTGAGAAATGGCCTTGGCCAGATTGGTGAGAATCTCCCCGGCCAGAACAATAAAGCCGGTAGTCATTGCAGCAGTGACCCGGGAGGGCATCATCATGCTCAGCGCAAGTGAGAGTGCCAGAAAAAATGTGCTCACGGCCAACACCGAGATATAGGGAAGAAGAATCTGGCCCGGCGGAAAATGAAGAGAGCCCGCCCGCAAAACCCCAAGCCACAAGCCAACCCAGGCCAACAACAGAATGGCAACCAGTGAACAAATGGTCGCGGCCATCCTGCCAAAAAAAACCGATGCCCTGCCGGCGGGATGTGCCAGCAGGAAGTCAAGGATGCCGCGTTCCTCATCCGTGGCCAGCATGCCACTGCCGGCCACGGAAGCAAAAATACCGAGGATAACCGGCAGGAACGCAAAATAACGCAAGGCAAGGAATCCCTGCGGAGTAAAGATTTCCTCGGCCTGCTCACCTCCGATAAAGCTTTTTACCAACGGCTTTAGACCCTGTATAACCGGCCTGAGCTGACGTTCATTCTCGGCAACAAGATCATAAAAGGGGGTGGTTATAAGCCCGAGCAACATGAGCGGTATGCCCCAGCCAAGTATGGTCCAGCGCAGCCTCCATGAAGAGAAACGGAAAATGGTCCAGAAAGATCTCATTGAAACGGCGAGTTAGTGGCCTTTTCCTGTTCTTTTCCATAATGGGCATGGAATACCTCCTCAAGGCCGCATTGCCGCGTCTCGAGAGTGGCAACAGGATAAGCAGCCAGACATTTGACCAGCCCGTCCATGCTGCCTCTGACCGAAAACTCCATAAAGCGCCCGGCAAGATCAGAAGTAATCAATTTTACCCCCGGGAACGCCGCCAACTGGTCCTTTTCAAATACCACGGGGCCGTCAAAGCACACCCGCACTTCGACGGTTCCCCGCGCTGATAACTCCGAGGTTTCCGACACCTCGACAATCCTGCCGCCACGAATAATGGCAACGCGCCCGGCAACAGCCTGGACTTCAGATAAAACATGGGAGGAGAAGAAAACAGTGGCGCCCTCCTGCTGAACCTCTGCCACCAACTCCATTACTGTCTTTTGAACAAGGGGATCAAGCCCGCTTGTCGGCTCATCAAGCAGCAGCAATTCGGGTTCATGCATGAAGGCAGAAACAATGCCTATCTTCTGTTTGTTGCCCTTGGAAAGGTTCTTGATCTTGGATGTGGTATCTAACTCGAGACGCTCAGATAACACATCCGCCCGGCGATGGCAGGCCGTGGTCCCTCCGCGAAGCTGCCGGAAAAAACTCAAGGCATTAGAAACGGTAATGTTCTCATCAAGGCGCAGTTCTCCCGGCAGGTAACCACAGAGTGCCCGAACGGCAACCGGGTCCCTTTGCGGATCATGCCCGGCAACCAAAAGGGAACCGGAAGAGGGACGGATCAAGTCGAGCATACAACGTATTGCCGTGGTTTTCCCGGCGCCGTTTGGTCCCAGGAAACCAAACACCTCGCCCCTTTGCACCTCAAAGTCGATGCCGCGCAATGCCTCAAAGCCACCATAGGACTTGGTAAGGTTCTTAACCCTTATGATGGAAGGAGAGTCTTCACTCATCTTTTGAAAATCATTCGGGAGGGGGCCACCCAGAGCCAGGCCGGCAAGCCTTCGGAAACATCTTCAAGATGCGGGGCAAGGACCTCAACAACATGTGGATCCTGGAAATGCTCGGGCTTTGTTTCAGGATGCGGCCAATAAATGAAGGCAGAGACTGGAACCCTGTCAGGACCCGCAACCTGGATGTCAAAGAAAGAAAAATCCTCGGCAGCACAACCGGGATGCCACTGAACATCACGGAAGGTGACAAGCGGTTGCTGCGGTTGCGGTACAAGTGGCGCCAATGACACATTGATCGTGCCATGGTAAAAGCCATCGACCTTGAGCCCGAGCGACTCAAATATCGGCAACTGCAAGCCAAGTGTTCCTGCAGGAAAACGCTCATCCCCGGCGCGTCCGGAGGCCACGCCATGACCCCGCATCACTCTGCCCTCAATCAACATGGCAGCCTCGCGACAAGAGGAGAAAACTCTGGATTGGCACCTCTCTGGCTATAAAAGAAGCAGCAGCTCATGATCCTAACATCCCGGCAAACATTGATATATCCATGAAAAAAACCTGTCCTTTCCTGTCATCCTGTTCAACTGTCCTGCCGCATGTCCGAGCACTGTGTCACACTCACCTGGCAAAACACTGGCGGGGAATTCACCTACAAGGATTTCCCGCGGGATCATCGCTGGGATTTTGGCAACGGGCAAATCCTTGATGCCTCAGCGGCACCTGATTATCTGGGCAACAAGGAGCTTGTGGATCCCGAGCAGGCGTATGTTGCCTCGCTTGCCAGCTGTCATGCCCTGACCTTCCTTGCCTTCTGCTCACTGCAGGGAATAGCCGTAGACAGTTATACTGACAAGGCGGTGGGCTTTCTCGATAAGGCAGACGACGGGAAACCATGGCTGGCACGCGTCGAGCTGCATCCGGTCGTTACCTTCAGTGAGCAGACAGCCCCGGATGAATCAAGGGTGAGACAACTGCATGAAACGGCCCACCTTGAATGCTTCCTGGCCCGATCGGTAAAAACCGAGGTTACCGTAATCCACTAGGCCCATAAAATGTTCATCATGCCAACTTCAGCTGCGATCGCGGCAGCCCTGCTATGCATCAGCGGTTTAGCCGCAGGAGCGGAACACGTGGCAGGTCCCGCGCAAAAACCCAACCACGAGGAACTGAAAAAAGAAATGGATTCCATGCGCCTGCCGAATGTGGCATGGCGCAAAATCGAGTGGAAAACCTGCCTGCTTGAGGGTTTGCGGGCCTCGCGCAGGAAAAACAAGCCGTTGATACTTTGGATCTTCATTGATCTTCCCGTTGACGACAAACGATGTTGAGTGTTCGCCGGAGCTGCCCGTGAGGTGGTATTTTCCAACCCCGAGGTGATCACGCGTGTCGGAAGGGAATTCATTCCTGTTGCCCTCAAGGCCGCCAATGTCCAGAACCCCCCGCCAGGCAAGGAAGGTGAAATCTACAAGGAACTGTTGCGCACGCAACCAGCGCCACAGGGTATCTGCACAATGAATTCTGCCGGCAAGGTCATCACATGGTCCCTTTCATTCGATAATCAAAAAAGTGTATTGCAATACCTTTCCCATGCCAGGAAGCGGTTTGCAGATGCCCCCGATATCGATCTGGATGCTGAGCGCTTCAGGCGCTTCCCTAGTGTGCAACTGCCGGATGTCCCGGCCAACGGACGCTTACTGCAAGTCCCCAATAAGCACCGCAGAGGTGATCAATGCCCGGGAGAACTGCGCATGGCCCAAGGATCCCTGAAAGGCAGCATCCTGGGACGCGCTTTTGATAGCAAGGGGAAGCCCTTGCAAGGCACCAGGAGCCAGGACAATTACGTTGAGGACACCCTTGAGATAACCGCCAATATGCAAAGGGAGCTTTTACAGGCGGCACGAAACGCCAACGGACGTTTTCTGCTTCCAGATTCCCTGGCCCGGGAATTTGTGGCCAACGCTTACCTGGGGATGCTTGATGTGAACCCCCTTGGTGGCGACGGGGTCCGGGCCGAACTCCTCGGGCAATCCATCAAATTCTGGGCGGAAAAAAATGGCGGAGGCCGGCTAACGATCTCAGGAAGCTCGAAGGTAAATGCCAAAAACCGTGAAGGACTCGCTACTGATGCAGGTCGTAAATGGACCCATCTTGTTGAGCTCCAGTGGCACGGTTTCATCGACCTGAAACCGGAAGATCAAGGCATCCGGGAAATACTCCTTTCTGCAAGCGGCAATGAACAGCTCAAATGGGGCGGTCCCGGCAGCGGGGTGAGCCCTGATGCGGCAAACAACCCGGTTGCCCACCTGCCCTCGGGCCGTTGGCTGGACATCTCCAGCCCAGTGCGTTACTGGATAAGCGCCCGTCAGCAATAAAGGCCCGTAACCAAACGCATCGGCAAAAACGGTGCCGGACACGGATCATGGTAACCGTATCAAATATCGTGTAGATGGATGGATTTTGAGATGGCGCCAACAGGTTCCCTGAATATAATCCGCTCCCCAACAATGTCCCGCTGGATTCTGATTACTTTCCAACTTGCTGCCCTCAGCACCTCCCCGTGCGCTCCCCTGAGGCCAAAACTGGAACCTGTCGATCCGGATAAGTTAAGCGAATCCGAACGAGAGAGGGCATCTGCGCTCTTCCAGCAACTCAAGGCCCATCCTGATGACCCTGCCCAACGCACGCGGATAATCAGTCAAATCGCTGGAATTGGCCGTGCCAGTGCCAAGAAAATGTTTGGCCTGCTGGATCGCCAATTGCAACCGCTATGGAATGATTACAGGCAAATTTTTAACGCTGCTGCAAGAAAAGTCGCTGCCTCAAAAGCCAACGGCGCTGCCCGGCAGGAAATCCTGAGGCTAGAAAGAGAAGTACGCTCACTGCGCGAGCTTGGCGACAGGCTGACCAAGGACCAGATCCGGCAAACCGGCGACCCGGCCATGGAACGGCTGCGACAACTGAAATTTCTCACCCGGAAAGAAATCCTTGCCGCCAGCCCGGGCCTTAACAAGAAGCGCCTTGAGATCATCGAGTGTGGCAAGCAGCGAAGCATCTGCATGGAGCAGTTGATTCTCCTTGAAGCCGAAGCGGCGCCCTTTGGCCTTGAGCAGATCAGTGCATTTGAGGAAAACACTGCCAGGAGTGCCCTTGGCATCCCCGGGGATTATCTCGCCACCCTGCGCTATAATACAAAACTGGCCACTACCATTCCTTTCGCAGAGGCCGAGGCAATCCGCGACATGAACCATTACCGCATGCTGATCGGGCTTCCGCCCTGCGTGATCGACCCAAGGCTCTGCAAGGCAGCCCGGGACCATTCACGTGACATGCACGAGAAAGATTTTTTTTCCCACACCTCGCCTGTGGCGGGCAAGAAAAGCCCCTGGATGCGCGCCAAGCTGGAAGGCACCACGGCAAAATCAGAGAATATCTACTCCGGGAGAAGGGACGGCAAAGCCGCCAATAGGTCGTGGTGGTATAGTCCCGGTCATCACCGCAATATGCTCAACCCGAAAAATCGCCGGGTCGGCATGGGGGTGCACGAAAAGGATTGGACACAGATGTTCGGGAATTAATCGCCCGGGCACATTGGTAATCCAAAAAAAAACTGGCCAAGAACCTGCCTTGCTGAATATCATAGGCATATGAAGCTACTTCGCCCCCTCTCCCTGACGGCCTTGACCTATCTGCTTTTTTTGGGAGCAGGCCACGCCCAGATCGATAATTTCGATGACGGCAATGACAACGGTTGGTCACATTTCGACCCTATCGGATCCCATCCGCTTACCCCACCATCATGGGTAACCTTTGACGCTTCTTCAAAGGCCCTGAATATAAAAGCTCCCGGCCAGAACATAAATCCTCAACTTGGACCATCAAGGGGGGCTGTTTTCCAGCCAAACATCTACTCCGACTTTTGGATCAGTGTGGATATCGTTGACTGGGATCCATCCCAAAGGCAAGCAATCGGCATCCTTGCACGGATTCAACCAAACGCTTCTTTAGGCAATGCCCAAGGCTATCTTCTGAGTTTTCAGCCACAGGAAAACGATATCCAGATTTCGCGCATCGTCGGGGAACAGCCAGCCGGCTATATTGGAGATGACCCACAACTCACAATACAGCCGCAACCCGGTGAGGGCGTCCGCCTTGTTTTCACGGGTCAGGGCAATACGCTTACCGGGAAAGCCTACAGCCTCTCCGACCCCGATCTGCTTTTAGCAGAATCTTCAGGCACTGATAATAGTTTTACTCAGGGAGTTGCAGGATTACTGGCTTTTGACTTCAGTGCCGGCGGCAATAATTTAATTGATGCCACCTTTGACAACTATGCAGCCGGGACAGAAGAACCATACCAGTTCGGCACCATCGGTGCGCGTGTCGAGAACGGCAACCTGCTCATTGATTTCCTAAGTAAACCGGGAACTTTCTACGCCATTGACCAAAGCAGCGACCTCAAGGACTGGCTGGAAATTGACGATGGCATAGAGGGCGCTACCGGAAGTGACCGCACC
>CACIUL010000033.1 GCA_902589825.1 uncultured Verrucomicrobiota bacterium | reverse complement strand
GGGGTAACGTTGAATTATTTAAGCGGCTTGAGTTGGCGGCTTAAATCGGATCCCGGGCGGAAGTTATCCAATATGGATTTCCCGTCCCGGTGTGGCTATAATTACCTCGGTTTCTGGCACACGGGTCTCTAATTCTTGTTTCATCCAGTCTACTGCAGGCTGGTCGCCATGGACCAGGATGGTCATTTCCGGCTTTAACGTTTCCACATATTCGACGAGGTTTTCACGTGGAGCATGACCACTGAAATCAAAGGTTTCCATGGAGCAGTTGCGTTCAACGCTGGCATGCCTTGCATCGACCTGGATTTCCTCGCCATGCTTGGAATTCAAGATCGATGCAAGAGGTGATTCGGGGTCGGCATAACCAACGGACACGAGAAGGTTCCTGGGATTTTGGATAAATTGCCTGCCAAGCCGGTTGGACATTGTGCGTTCACTCATCATGCCGCTGGACAGGGCATAGATATTACTGCCATCTAATGGCGGCAATTCACCCCGCCTGCCCGGAGTGGTTATCAGCCCCTTGGTCCGCATCATGTGCATTCCCTTATGATTGCGGCGCACCCTGCTGGTGAAACGGTCATAGATACCTGTCATCTTGATGCTTAATCCCCCGATATGGAACGCCATACTTCTGAGATTGCCTTGCCGTTGTTGTTCGTGGAGCAGCGTGATTATTTCCTGTGTCTTGCCCATTGCAAAGAGAGGAATCATGACCGATCCCCTGCCTGACAGGCATTGCTCAATGGAAGATGCCAGCCGTTTAGCCTCGGAGTGCCTGCTATATTCCGCAGGTCGTGCCACGCCACCGCGCGTGCACTCAAGGATAAGGACGTCAATTCCTGATTCTGGAAGCACTGCCCCTTTGACAATGGTTTGATCCTCGAAGTGCACGTCACCGGAATAGAGGATATTGCGTCCTCCGGAACGGATTATCGGCGAAACTGCCCCCAGAACATGGCCGGATTCGTGAAATGAACAGGTTGTGCTGCCGGAACGATCAAGATGAAAGGTATGCCCACTCTTCGGTGCATGCCATTTCTTGTGTGCCTGTCCGATTTCGCGATGCGTAAACAGTGGGTAGTCGGTGTTACCTGTTTGCTCCCGTTTATAGTTCATGACATTTACCGAATTGTGGAGGAGGGCATCGGTCAATACGCGGGTTGGTGCGCTCATGAAGACCGGCATGTCAGGTTGAGACCTTTGCATTACAGGCAACGCACCGGAGTGATCAAGGTGCGCGTGCGATAAGATGGCCGCATCAATGGAGTTGTAATCAATGCTTCCAAATTCAGGAAGCGCATTTGTTCCCTCCTGTTTCGGGTGCATGCCTGCATCGAGGAGGACCCGGGTTTCACCAAGTGTCAGCAGATATGAATTAGCCCCTATTTCGACATTGCTCGCCAAGCTCCGGAATTTCATCATTTCTGAAAGGGTAGTTATTCTCTTTTTTTCCTTACTCTCCAGCTAATTTATAAAGCATTTTGTGTGAATATCCTCGGTTGGCCAGCTTGACGATCATCCGGATCATTAGGGCAACTGCTTGTCAGTTGCAGAAACAAGGTATTGTGAAGTATTGGGTATAGTTTGCCATGGGAACTTTACAACCTTGAAGAGGACCGGACGGAACTCAACAACCTTGCCGGAAAGCATCCTGAGATGATCGTGAAGTTGAGCAGGTTGTGGCATGAGTTTGCCGAGAACACGAATCGCCTGCCCGCAAAACAGAGGATGCCTAGTCTCTCTTTTAACGGATCTCGACAGTTGCCCCGGGCCTGATCAGGGCTGGCAACCGGATCACGTTCCAGTTTGCCAGCCGGATGCACCCGGCACTGCGGGAACGTCCGATGGTTTCTGGTGATGCCGTACCATGCAGGCCAATACCGGGTTTACTGATGCCGGCCCAGAGGATCCCGATCGGACTGTTTGGACCGGGGGGTAATTTAAAGGATTCATCACTGCGTTTGCCGGTATCAAGCATGCTCTGGTCCCAGCGGAATACCGGGGTCGTGATCATGTTCCATATCTTCCATTTCCCACGGTGGACGAACTTTTCCTCGCCGGGCGTAATCGGGAAGGTGGCTATGAGTTTGTTTTCCTCCCAGATCACCGCCAGTTTCTGCGCGGTATCGACAATAATCAGCCTTTTGCTCAGTGTCTTGTCCCTTGGGTAGGATTTATTTAAGGCCAGGTCCTCGATCACAAAAGGCGTCACATTTGGTACCCGGATCTTTGTGCCGGCGGCGACCTTATCCCAGTTTATCGACGGGTTGATCTTTTTAAGGAAGGCGTTGTCGGTGTGATATCTCTCGGCGACAAATTCATGGATGGAACGATAGGAGAGATAATCGACTTGAGCTTGATCCTCAGGTTCGGATGGCACCTCTCCAACAAACTTGAAATCCCCCTCAGAGACGATGTAGGTGGTGTAAATTTTCTTGATCCGGCGGCTCGATTCGCTGAGGACCCTGCTGAAGTTATTGTATTTCAGGCCGGCAATATAATTATAGTGGCCAACCGCCTTGCGGGTGAACTGGCCTATCCGCCCGTCTATTATTCCCGGACCGAAGTCCTGCTCATCGAGAAAAATCTGCAGGCGGATAATTTTCTCGGTTTCTGATTTCCTGGGTTCCGCGACAAATTCCTTTTCGGCGGCAATCGTGACCGGTGCGGCGAAGACCATTCCGGTTAGAATGATGAAGGCGATGCAGTAAACCCGGAGGGCAAGCATAACCCTTCTGGCGATCTGTTGCCATTGACCCGGCAGGTAGTGTGGTGCAGTTGCCAATCGTGGTTTGGTTCAGGGTTTGCTCGTGAGGTTGAAGGCCGCATGCACGACATTTGCCGCCTCATCAAGCTGGCTTTCATCAATGGTCACCGCGGTCTTGATTTCAGAGGTGGAAATCATCTGGATGTTGATGCCGTGATCTGCAAGTGTGGCAAACATCTGGGCGGCAACACCCGAGTGTGAACGCATTCCTATCCCTACCACGCTCAGCTTGCCGATGCCCTTTGTGGTTTCTATGAATACCGGATCACCGAGTTCCTTGACCAGCGGCTCGAGAGTTTCCCCGGCCTTGTCAAGGTCAGAGCGGTGAAGGGTGAATGAGATATCGGTTTTGCCTGTTTTGGACACGTTCTGGACAATCATGTCGATGATGACCCCGGCATCGGAGACGGCTCCAAAAATCCTGGCGGCAATTCCCGGGCTGTCGGGGACATTCTCAATGGTTACTTTTGCCTGTTCTCGTTCAATGCTCACGCCTCGGACGACTACGGCCTCCATGTTTGGGTGTTCTTCGGTCACTATGGTTCCTGGGTTATTGTTTAAACTGCTGCGTACTTCAAAGCGCACACCGAATTTTTTCGCAAATTCCACCGATCGTGACTGCATGACCTTGGAGCCTGAAGAAGCCATTTCCAGCATCTCGTCATACGCGATCTCGTCGATTTTCCGGGCATCTGCAACCACGCGCGGATCACAGGTGTAGACACCGTCCACATCAGTGAGTATCTGGCAGAGATCCGCCTTAATGGCTGCAGCCATCGCAATGGCGGTTAAATCGGATCCTCCCCTGCCAAGCGTCGTGATACGTCCTTCAGGGCTTTTACCCTGGAAGCCGGCTATGATCACGATGTGATCGTCGTCAAGGAGCCGGT
The DNA here is from genome assembly GCA_902589825.1 of uncultured Verrucomicrobiota bacterium. Lineage (GTDB taxonomy): Bacteria > Verrucomicrobiota > Verrucomicrobiia > Verrucomicrobiales > DEV007 > CACIUL01. The sequence continues at coordinate 33,278 of CACIUL010000033.1, read as the reverse complement.
GCACCTCATCAGGGGTAATGTTTGATATTCTTGCCTTGGTATGTTCCCCGTCAGTGGCAATTCCGGCCTGGGCACCGGTCAGTGAGATGGCCTTGCCTCCCATCGCGTTAATTGCCATGGAGCAGAGAGCAATGGTGGTCTGTTCCCCGGTGGCCAGGAGGACATCCATTTCCCGGTTTGTGGGCTTGTTACCGGAGGACACCTGATCGGCGAGCTCAATAAGTTGGTTGGTGACTCCTGCCATCGCGGAAACCACCGCGACCACGCGGTTCCCGGCTTTTTGAGTGTCGATGATCCTGCGCGCCACATTCAGGATGCGTTCTGGTGAACCGACGGAGGTGCCGCCATATTTCTGTACGATCAAGGACAAGGCAATGGGTGCTTAGTGTGATGTGTGATGCATTTTACGCACAGCAAATAACGGGATCATACCGATAAACACGCGGGATGCTATCCTTTCAGGATATTTTCCTCAAGATAATCGCGTATCGCACTGCATGTGGCAGGCAGGCTTGTATTCCTTGGAATTTTTGATTTCAGGGCCTCCAGTGAAGGATGTTCGGGTTTTTCATCAACAGCTTTGGAGATGGTGTCAGGAAACTTTGCCGGGTGGGCGGTGGCGAGTATAACCGTCGGGGTCGCGGGGTTGATTTCCTGAAAGGCACAGGCGGTGTGGGGATCTGCAAGGTAGCCTAGGTTTTCACGGGCTGCACGGATGTTTTCAAGAATGCCTTCATCATCAGTGCGGGTGGCACTGAATTGCGCCGGTTTAAAGCCGGGCAACTCGACTGTTTCACCGGCCTTGACCCTTGCCATGATACGTCTGGTGTGATCGCTGTCTGCCTCCAAGTGGTAGTGCAGGAATCGCTCAAAGTTTGAAGCTACCTGGATGTCCATAGATGGTGCCAGTGAATGGCTGACTTTTCCCGGTTGGTATCGTCCACTGGTGAACAGTCGGTAAAGCAGGTCATTTTGGTTTGTTGCGACGACAAAGCAATCTGCCGGCATGCCCATTCGGGCAGTCATCCACCCGGCAAGAATATTCCCGAAATTACCTGTGGGCACAACAAAGCGAAGGTTCCTCCTCTTGCTTTCAGCCAGTTGGTTACAAGCATGTATATAGTATACGCATTGTGCAAGGATCCGGACAAGGTTGATGGAATTCACTGCCGAGAGATTGGCCCGGGCCTTGAACTCAAGGTCTCCAAAGAGTTCCTTGATGATATTCTGTGCATCATCAAATGATCCATCGATAGCGATCGGGAAAATATTCCCGGCTTCAGTGCAGGTCATCTGTCGCTCCTGCAGTTCCGAGATGCGGCCTTTTGGGTATAGAATGAACACGCGTGCTCCCTTTTTTCCGGCAAGCCCATTGATGGCAGCTGATCCCGTGTCCCCTGACGTCGCCCCCAGCACGTTGACCGGCATTCCTGTGCGCGATATCTGATCCTCGAACAGATTGCCGACGAGTTGCAGCCCGAAATCCTTGAATGCCAGGGTAGGACCGTGGAAGAGCTCAAGGACAAAGGTGTTCTCGGCGATCTGTACCAGAGGTGCAGGGTTTACCGGGTTGGCAAATTTCGAGTGGGAGCGCGTCATTAACGCCTCGATTTCTCTGAGGGAGTGCTCATCGTTAAAAAACCTGAAGAAACGGCTCGCAAGCTCGTGGTAGGGAATCGGGTGGGGGCTGATTAGTGAAGTGATATCCGGCAGTTCTTGCGGGACATAAAGGCCGCCATCAGGTGCCATGCCGGCAGCGAATGTCTCGGTAAAACCAAGCGGCGGTGATTCGCCTCTTGTGGAATGGAAGCGCAAGGCGTGAAAGGGGTTAATGTTCGAGGGTCTCCACACGGAGAAGAGTGTGCTCTGCCCCAACCGCCTCCAGCGCAAGGATCTCCCCTAGAGCATCAACGATTTTCCCGTATGCAGCATCGTGCAGCAACAATACCAGCGGGATGTGCTTCGAGGGTTCCTTGGGTTCCGGCTGTATTACGGATAGGATACCAATACCGTTTTCACCCGTGATATTGGCAATCCTGGCCAGGACACCGGGTTCATCGACAACACTAAGCCTGAGATAATACTGGGAGAGGGTCTCCTCAATGGGCAGTGCCGCCCCATAGTCGCCATGGGGAACAAAGCCCGTGCAGCCCACTTCATTGATGAGGTTTTCAGCGGCATCGGCAAGGTCGCTGATAACGGCACTCGACGTTGCATCCTGACCGGCACCACTGCCGTAGAATAGTGTTTCTCCAACAACATTTCCATGTACTGCCACTGCATTGAATACCCCATCAACGGATGAGAGGATATGGGTGCGGGGAATCAAGGAGGGTGCCACCCTTACCTCGATACGTTCATCGCCCTGGCCTTGCCGGATGACACCCAGGAGCTTGATCTCGTAACCAAGGCTGTCGGCGAATGCCACATCTTCAGCGGATATCTCCTCGATTCCGGTTACCGAGACCTCCTCGGGCTTTAACCAGCGCCCATAGGATAGCCACCCAAGTATGATGGCTTTGTGCCCGGCATCCCAGCCATTGATGTCAAGGCTGGGGTCTGCCTCGGCAAAACCTTTATCGCGGGCTTCCTGTAGCGCCTCAGCAAAGTTGATTCCCGCCTTCGTCATCCTGGTAAGGATATAATTTGAGGTCCCGTTGATGATTCCGTAGATCGAGTCAATCCTGTTGCCCACCAAGGCTTCCTTGACGGCCTTGATGATGGGGATGCCGCCGGCAACCGCAGCTTCACAATAAAGTGGTGTATTCTTCTCCTCGGAAAGCTCAATGAGCCTCTTGCCGTGCTTTGCCAACACGGCCTTGTTGCCGGTAACCACTGCCTTACGGGCTTCCAGTGCTGCACTGATCAGGTTAAAGGCTTCATCGTCCCCGCCGATCAGCTCAACGATAACGTCAATTTCAGGGTCGTTGACAAGCTCCCTCCAGTCGGTGGTCAGCTTTTCCGGGGCAACCTTCACGTCACGTTGACGGCCCAGGTCACGGACTGCCACTTTAGTCACTTCCAGATATGACCCGGTTCGCTCGTGCAGGATATCCCTGTTTCGAATCAGGTTCTTGTACACGCCGGAGCCCACATTTCCCAAGCCGGCAAGGCCGATCTGCAGCTGTTTTGATGAAGTATCCAAAATGTTCGAAATGGGCGGTAACTATCCGGGGTAGCAGCTAATAAGCAAGCGATTACAATGGTTTAGCCCGGCAATCCTTCTGGCATTCAATGGAAAATCCGTTATAACTTGGTTTATGGAGAAGACCGCATTGTTGCTGGACCCGGTTTTTCTGGAGCATGATCCCGGAATGGGGCACCCCGAGTCGGTTGCAAGGTATGAAGCTGTAAGCGGGATCCTGAAAATGAACGACATTGTCGAGAAATGTCATGCATTGCCACGGCGAGTGGCTACCAGGGAGGAAATACTCGCATGCCATGATGCCTTGTATTTTGACAAGGCAATGGCGGACATCAAGGAGGGGCGGCAGTTATTGAGCACGGGTGACACCCACGTGTGTGCTGCCTCTTTTGATGTTGCATTGACTGCGGCAGGATCAGTGCTGAATGCGATTGACGGGGTTTTTGATGGAAGTTTCGCCAATGCTTTCTGTGCCGTTCGTCCTCCCGGTCACCATGCCACAGCTGACCGGGGGATGGGGTTTTGCATTTTCAACAATGTGGCAGTTGCCGCGCGATATGCCCAGAGCAGGCACGGTGCTGAGCGGGTGGCCATCGTGGACTGGGATGTTCACCACGGTAACGGCACCCAGGATATATTCTATGAGGATGGCTCGGTTTTTTTCTTCAGCACCCACCAGTGGCCATGGTATCCCGGCACGGGTGCAGCGGCAGACACAGGGAAGGGCGCCGGCGAAGGCACCACTTTAAACGGCCCGTTTCCTGCAGGATCCGGCTATAAGCAGATTAACGGGATGATTTGTGACCAGTTCAAGATGGCGATGGAGAAATTCAAGCCCGACCTGGTCTTGGTTTCAGCAGGATTTGATTCCCGGATTGGTGACCCATTGGGTCATTTCACCCTTACCGATGCCCAGTTCATTGAATTGACGAAACGCTTAATGGACATTGCCCATCAATATGCCGACGGCAGGATTGTCTCGGTCCTGGAGGGTGGCTATAACCTGGAAGGGCTTGCCAATGGCGTAAAGGCCCATGTCGGTCAACTCATGGATGCCTGAAGGTTGAACCGGGATTGAGGGTCGATTCTATTTTTTTTCCTTGCCGGAAAGCCAGGCAAATATAGCTGCAGGAATCATCTCGTGCCCGCCGTTAAAGATAGTAATCCGGGCGTGGTTTGATTCAGCCCGCCAAAGGGGTTGTCGTTTTTCCCCGTAAGAGTCATCGTGCCTGACTGGATGCAGGAGGGCCCCGGGAACGGTTGACTCAGAGGTGAAGTGCCTGATGTGCGGGCCGCTGATCTGGTCCTCCTTTTTGGCAAGGATATTGAAGGCTTCCAGCGAATGGCTGATGGGGACACTGCCCCGGTGACCGTCATGAATGCCTGCATTGATATCCACCGGCACATTAGCCGCTGCTTTCAGCCACGTTACAGGGGAGCGCATGCGGTATTGCTCGTCGATTTCATCATTTTCACCCGGCTTGCCGCCACAGGATTTTTCCAGGTCTGCATAATAGCGCCGTCCTGCCTCAAGGCATTGCCTGTGCCATGCCGCACAATCAGTAATGGGAACCCAGGCACTGACCCCCGCCCATATTTCTGGGGCTTTTCCGGCCATCAGGAGAGCCATGTGTCCGCCGCCTGATGCGCCGGTCAGGTAAATGCGTCCCGGGTCGATCCTGGCATTCCTTTTTGCCCATGCCACCGCATCAACAATGTCGCTAACGGCAAGGTCTGATCCGCAGGCTGCGGGGTTTTTATTCGGTCCCCGGAAATCTGGATGAATAAATGCCCATTGCCGCTTAATACAACCTTTTGCAAGCGGGACATTGTATTGATTTTTCCAGTCACTGCTCCAGGTATGTAATGCCACCAGCAGCGGCACAGGAGCCGCAGTTTCAGGAGCGAAGAAAAGTGCCGGCTGGCTTGATCCGTCCCTGGAACTCTTGATGCTGACCGGTTTTACCTCGTCTGGGTAACCAGCCTTCAGCTGCAGACCTGCGACCAGGAAAGCGACGAGGAAGAGTGTTGATTTCAGCACTGTTTTCATGTTCCGCATTGATTGCGGGACGGTTGCCCAAGACGGCGGGGCAATTCTCCGCCTTAATGGCGCGCAGACTTAATGCTAGAACTTAAACTTGTTCTTTTCAGCTTCCTGATCACCTTTGTCCTCAGTGGATGCCGCCTTCTCCTTGATCAGTGACTGGTCATCTTCCGAGAGCTTTGTGATATCATAATTAAACGTGCGGCCATTAGGAAAGCGGAACTTGCCGGTCTTCCCGTTGAGGGAAACCATTGCCGCCTTCAGGGTTTTCCCATCGGTGTTTGTCCACGTGCGTTCATCGACCAGATATTTTGGTTTATTGAAAAAACTGTTACCTGCACTGTCCGTGCTGGGCGGGGTGGCGTCCTTGAGTGCGTCCTTGATAGCTTTCTCGGTAGCAGGGTTGCTCGGGTGACCGTTGAAGACCAGGTTTCCCTTCACATCAAACACAGCTGTGTGCGGGATTCCGTTGGACAGGCGCGGACCCCTGATTCCCTTGGTGAGGGTGAATTTCAGCTTGTGGCTGTTGGCTATCTTCGCGATTGCCTCGGGGCTGCTGTTCTGGACCTCGGCACCGATCATTACCATTCCTTTATTGGTGTATTTTTTGTCCATCTGAACCAGATGGGGCATTGATGCAATGCAGGGGCCTCACCGGGTTCCCCAGTATTCGATGACCACGACTTTACCTTCCAGTTTGTCGAGCTTGACCTCTGGACCGGATAAGTGCTCACCAAGATTAAATTCAGAGAGTGTATGCTCCGCACTCTTGGCCGTGTTGTATGCCGCAAAGACTCCCAGCACTGCGAGAAATATTACCCCCACCTTGGAACATTTTTTCATGATAGTTCTTAATTAATCATGTTCGGTGATTTTCGTCCATTGTTATTATCCGGTGCAATATTGCATTGCGTGAGAAGCAGCCATGTGGGTAAAGACCCTGATTGTGCAATGATCTCCCGCCGGTTGGCTGTTGCGGCGGATAACAAGGACTGTCATTGGCCCTTTGCCCAGTCAGGTGTGCCAAACCAGTCATGCATTTCCTTAAGGAAAGGAGCAACGACCTCGGGGGGTTCCGGGATGTGACCGCGGTCACCGGATTCGATTATCCATGTCTCCATTGCCACGCGCAGGCGCTGCAGGGCTTCCTGGTGCTCGGGCTTCTTGGATTGGGCAAGATTTTCAATCTCGTGCGGGTCACTGGCGACATGGAACAGCATTTCCTCCGGGAAGGGCTGCATCAGTTGCAGGGGGGGGGCCGGTTAGCTTGCCTTGTGCCTTCAGCTTGCGCATCAGGGGCTTAACAAGGAAGCACTTTTCCTTATAGCGGTTGAGGGTCTCGAACCCTGCTCCGGGAGTGAAATTGCGTATGTAGTGGTATTGTTGGTCGTGAACGGAGCGCATCCTGACCACGGTTTCATCGATTCGGTCACGTGCGGCAAATGCAAACCTGCGCGGAGGGTCAGCGTTCCTGCCCAAAAACACTCGGCTTTGCATTCCGTTTGGCCGCTTGATGCCGGCTATGGCCAGGGTGGTGGCTGTCAGGTCCATAAGGCTGACTACCCTGTCACTTACGACCCCGGGCTTTTCCTTTGTTGAAAGGACAGGAAAGTGTTTGGCATCACGGACGATAAGGGGCACACGCAGCCCCTGGTCAAAGGGCCAGTGGATTCCGCGTGCGGTCAGGCGACCGTTGTCGGAGAAGAAGATCACCACCGTGTCATCATCCATCCCATCCTTTTTGAGCTGTGCCATTATTTTCCCGACACGGATATCAGCACCGCTGATGGAATTCAGGTAACGGGCCCACTCCTGTCGGCTGACCGGGTGGTCCGGGTAGTAGGGGGGAGGAGTCACGTTTTTCTCGGTTGCAACCTTCGGGTGCCATTCCTCGCCGACCCATGGCACCCGTTCTTTCTCGGCTGACTTGCGGTCGTAGATGTCATATTCGGCTTCCGGCAGGTTGATTTGCGCAAAGAAGGGCTGGTTGTCCCTTAGCTCATCCCACTGGGCGCTGTCATAGAGCTTGCCCTCGTTGACAAAGTTCAAGTCCAGCTTGCCTGTGCCCGTTTCCTCATCACCAATGTGGGTGATGTTGGCAGTGAAGTATCCCGCATCTTTCAGTCGGTGGGTTATTGGACGGATTCCGGGTGGCAGCTTGAAGTCGTCATCCCGGTGGGAGCGCATGTGGTGCGTGTCAGTGGTTCCCTGGTACATACCGAGCATGAAACATGAACGGCTTGGTGCGCATACCGGGGAGGTGGCAAATGCATGAGTGTAGCGTATACCAGCTTTTGCCAGCGCATCGAGGTTCGGGGTTGCCGTGTTCTTTTGTCCGTAACACTGCAGGTCGTTGGAGAAGTTTTCCCCGACGATCCACAGGATGTTGGGTTTTTTTTCGGCTGCTTTGGCGGACCAGAGTAATCCGGTCGTCACGGTGAGCAGACAAATGAGAATCTTTTTTCCGCAGGTGGTTATCATAAGGAGTGCATCCTGGGGAAGTTGCTTAGGATTATTTCGGTTCATTGGTTCTTTTGATCAGGATGTGTGACAGCTTCTTTTGCTCCGATTTTTTTCAAGGGTTGCAGGGGCTTGAGGGCAGGATCGCCAAAGATTGCGTAGAGCAGGGTGTTTTGGGGAATACGGCGCTGCTGGACAGGCGTTTTCACGATGAAATTGCCGGGTCGGAAGCCTCGCATTTCAATAATGGCGTTGATGAGTTGCTGGTAAGCCTCGCCGACGCTGGCTCCCTGAAGCCAGTTTTCCAGGACGGGGTAAAGGTGAGGGAATCCGGAACTTAGCCGCATGTGACCGAAAAATACGGTACCCCCGCGGTCCAGGTAACGGGTGCCGAAGGCCGGGCGCCGGTCTACCTTGTATCCGCCGGGCGCGGAAGTCATCCGGGGTAAATCCGAATTGATGGGGACGGCTGAGAAACAGGAACCGGAGAGAATGACCTGATTGCTTGATTGAGACGGGATTCCCTCGATGTCGACGGAACAGGACATGCCCGGGATACCGTGGCCGTGCATAATCACAAGCTGGGCATTGTTCAGTGCCTTTCCGGGTTGCACGTCAAATTTTCTGACGAATTTTCCCTTTTCGGCAACACGAATATTCCAGACCTGGTTACCCTTAAGCTTAGGAGCATCTGTTGCCCTTGGCGTATAGATGGCAAGGGTCGGTGTCTGTATCCCGTAATCGGCGAACACTTTTCGCAGGATTCCCGCCTTCTGCAGGGATCGTGACTCCGTGTTGGAGGGAACCTGACTGATGGCGAAGGGCTTGAGGTCCTTTTGGCCAATGCTCCGGTAGTTGATGGTGCGGTCAATGAGAGCATTGAAGTTGGCCGGAGAGGTGGCTGGCAGGATTCCCGGGTAGGCATCCAGGTATGGGTCCTTGTCGAGGGTGCTTAATAATTCCCAGGCCCCAAGCAGCATGTTTTCCCGGAAGGATTCCATGCGTGGTGCCAGTGCAACGTATCTTGGTGTAAGCTTCTTGAGCTTCTCCTTTAACTTTTCAAGCACATTCGGCTGATGGATTGCTGCTAGGCTCGTTGTTTTGACAATTGTTGCATTGCGGTGTTTGGCCAGCTTCCGAAGGGGCTTGAGATATTCCTCTTTTTTGTGGTCTGTGAGAATGACATAGGCTTCACCCAGTGGTGGATGTGTTTGCATCTTCAGGATAAAAGCCGAATTGCGCAGGATTGCGCGGCTTGGGCGCGGGGAATCCCTGTCGATACGAGGCAGGGTGCTTACCTCGGGAACCTGGAATTCCTGTGCGCTTGAGCCTGTGCACAGAGCAAGGGCGAGGATAATCAGTAAGTAGTTCATGCGCTGTGTCATTAGAATGATAAAGGCAATAGCATGCCCGTAAACCGATAACACGTCTTTGATGGTGCGTTTTCCAGGTGCGGTAAGCCTGGCTAGAGTGAGTTGAGAAATTGCAACACCAGTTGCCGTGCCTCCCTTGAGAGATTTGCATAGGCCCGCTTGGAGGCAAGGCCTTCTCCACCGTGCCACATGATGGCTTCCTCTAGCGTCCTGGCCCTGCCATCATGAAGGTAAAAGGTATTGCCGTTCACTGTCCCGGTGAGTCCGATTCCCCACAGCGGCGGTGTTCGCCATTCCCTTCCTGAAATACCGGGCTTGTCGATTCCGTCGGATAATGCCTCACCCATGTCGTGAAGGAGCATGTCCGTGTATGGCCGAATGGACTGGTCTTGAAGTTCATCAAGGGGTGCCTGTGGTCCGGTTTTGAGCATGGGAATATGGCACTTGGCACAACCCGCCTGGGTAAAGAGTTTCTCCCCCTTGATAACCGCTTCCGATTTAAGATTTCTCCTGGCAGGTGGGGCAAGGGTCCTGAGGTAGGTGACGACGTGCTTGAGTGTCCTGTCATTTACCTCAGGGCTAAAACCTGATGTTGCGGGCTTAATGATATTTTTCTGGGGGAGCGTTAGGTCCTCGTTGGGATGGATGCTGCTGGTGATGCCAATATCCCTCCAGAACGCCACGGCTACCTGTGCCTTTAAACTGGGTTGACTGGCTTTCCAACCGAACCTTCCTAGTTCAGTTTTCCCGTTTTCCGGGTTCAAAACAAGGTTGGTCCTGCCCGAGATGCCGTCGTTGTCCTTGTCATCAGGATCGGCGAGCGCCCGGATCGTTTTTTCCTCAACGGATTCAAGCAGGCCGAGTCCAACCAGGGGTTGAGCCAACCTGGGGCTGAGCTGCGTTCCGGTATGTGTGCGTCCATAGGCAGGGGTTGCTTGCAATTTATAGACTGGCCGCCTGAGGGTGATGGTTCCCCGGTCACCAAATTGTTCCCTGAATGCCTGGTAGACGATGTTTACCCTGCCTTCCGGCTCCATGCCCGGCGCCGCCTTCACGGCGAGTTGTTTCCCCAGGATGGGATCACCCTTGTCGCTTCCGTCGACATGGAGCCTGAAGAGCAGGCTGACACTGGGAATTTCATTTCTCGTGGGGGCTCCCCTTCCATCCCGCACGTGACAACCGGAACAGGAACGGGCATGGTAGAGTGGTCCCAGTCCGTCACGGGCGGTTGTGGAACTGGGTGAAAAGACCCAGTTCTTGTTGAAGAAGGAATTGCCGACCACGTGAGACCGCCGGCTGGCCCTGGTAATATTGGCCAGGGGCATGCCAAAGGCGTTTGGGCCCTTCTGGAAAACGGTTGTGCTGCCCCCGCTGAGCAAAGGATCAGCGTGAGTGATGGCTGTAAGTAACGTGAAGAACCCGAGGCAATATCCCGCAAATATCTTGTAGGTTCTCACAGCAATTAGGGCTCCGGTTCCCTGGTGACGCTGACACCGATCTTGTCGGCAATGACCACGAGGCCGTCCGCCACATCCTCAAGTTCTTCAATCAGCCTCAGGATGGCCTGTCTTGCATCAGAGCCTTCCTCAGCGAGTATGGCCTGATCAAATGGGCGCGGAATATTTTTCGCAGTTGATAATGATGAGATGAGCTCCGCGTGAAGCTTCTCGGCCAACTGGGCATCCTTGGCTGAAGCCAGCGACTGGATTCCGGGACCTTCTATTTTTGATCCGTCCGGTCTTTGATACAATCCCGACCAGACGTTAATCAGGCCGACAATATCGTAGATGGCATCATTGTGCGTGGTGTCACTGAAACAGGAATGCTCGTCCTCCTGTGCCCTTGATTCATAGGCGACGAGTAATCTCTCCCCGGCCAACTCAAAGCCACTTAACAGGGTCATTCCCGACAGGATTTTCTCGATGGATCTTGCGGGGTTGTCCTGGACAAACTCTGCCCTGTAATTTTCCTTTGATGGTGCCCAGGCATCGACAAGGCTTTGCAGGTTTTCAAGGAGCAGGGAAACGGTGAGGCTCAGGAATTGCTTCCTTCGATCGGCATTCGCGGCAGTTGTATAGTCGGTATGGGAGCGGTTGCCAGGTCCATCAGCCCGTAAATCCTGCCCCCAAAGGAGGAACTCAATGGCATGGTATCCGCAGCTGATATTCTCCTCACCATCCTTTTCATTAAGCTTGATGAGTAATGCCTTGCTGATTTCAGGATATGATTGCGTCTCATTGATAATTCCGGCCCCTGGCATACCCATGACATAGTCGATATATGCTTCATCCATAGGCCAGGCATTCAGCAATCCCTCAGGTCCGTCCTCATCATCAATGGGCCCATCATAGAATCGGTAGACCTCTGTCTGCAGGTAAGGCAGCCTTGCGTTGATCCAGCTTTCCCTGGCTGCCAGCAAGCCCTGCTCGGTCGGGCTGGACAGGAATGCTGCAATCTGAGACTGCATTTTTTTGGCAGCATCCAATGAGTCAACGTAGGAGGCATACGCAATCTGTGCATAGTTTTCAACCACTTGGTCGAGGGAGACGGACGGGGCACCGTTTTCCTCTTTTCGTTCCTGACTGCAGGACATGAGCCCCAGGGAAAAAAGTGCCGTGATGCAGTAGCGGATAGCCATATTACCGATAATGAGAATCAATATCAACTTAACCGCCAATCATCAAACCAAAAATCCATTTTGATGGGTTTTATCATCTCGTCCTGTCAAAAGGCCCGGCTTTGCCCTTTGACTAGAAAAATGACCGGGTGGATTTTATCGGACTTGTCCACGCAGTTTTCCGAGGTCATTGGCCAGAATCGAACGGGGCTCGGGCCTGAGAACGGAATCGGCCACCTTGAGGGCTGCCCTTGCATGGGAAGGCTGCCCTGCGGAGAGGCAGGCCTGAACATATGGTTGCACGAGGTTGTAAAAGAGGTGACCGCCGGCCTGTTTGCTGAATCGCTGGATGGCCTGCTCATATTCCTTGGCTGCTTTTTCCCAGTGCCCGGCATTTTGTTGGTCAAAGATGGCGTCAGCGGCGATGGCGATACCGAGATCAAAGCGTTTTGACTTGTTCTCTGCCACAATTTGCCGGCCGATCCTTTCCGCGGCGGCGTTATTCCCAAGCTTGCGAAGTATCCGCAAAAGTTGCATTTGTCCCCTTGCCTTCATTTCACGCTCGCCACTGAAATGGGTGATCCATCGCTCCCAGAAAACCTGATGTAAGGCAAGGTCCGGTTGATTTTCCTCCAGCCATTCCGCCTTCAGTTCCCAGGGTTCAAATGACCTTGGCATGGACTGGGCCGCGGCACCGAGAATGTCCGGGTAGGAGAAATGCCTTCTGTTGAGGGCCGCCCAGGCCAGTACCAGTTTGCCACGCGCCACGGCCGGGCTGTCACCTTCTGCCTTGATGGAGTATTCCATTTGCTGGTCGCTGAACCGTCGCCATGTCTGGGGGTCAAATGCCAGGCCGACCGGGTAATTTTCCCCCTGCCACCGTGCCGCATCCAGTTTCCATTGCCTGGGGCCGGTCAGGAACCCGACCCAGGCATGGTCCCCGGAGCGTCCCTGTCCCATGAAGAGGACCGTGGGAATCCCCATGGATTTCCCGGCATGGGCCACGAAATATGCCTGATCCATGCAGATGCCTCCTTTCCTCCTGCCAATTTCAATCAGCCGGTAGGGCCCATGCGGCCAGGAGTAAGTTTCATTCTGGATTCGGGAATGATCATAAGGGACCACGCTGTAGAGTTGCTCAAGCTTCCTTGATGATTGCAGCTTTATTTGCCTGACATAGGCCAGTTCGCGCAACTCGACCGGGGTATCTACGACAAAGGTTAATTCACGAATTGAAAGCTTGCGGGGATCCATAACCAGTCGGTTGTCACGCATGGCATCAATCATGAATGAAAAACGCCTGGCAACGCTTGAATCGCCCCTTGGTATATTTTTTCCTTCAACCTTGGGATGGGGCCAGTAGGAAGGAAACGGTTGATCCCAGACCAGGGCAAAGGCCACTGCCAGCTTGTTGTATTGACCGAGATCCTTGGGAGCATTTTTCTCAATCTCACATAGGACTTTCAAGACACCGGAAGGGTGATCCCGGCAGCTCATTGAGGTGACTGTCAGGTTCACCAGTTCGCGTCTTGAAGAGAGTGCGCGGAAAGCCGTGAAGTTTTCCTGCCTTGAGAAGTAATCGTGGTCTGAATAATCTGGAGGAAAGAGCCTGAGCCAGGCGAGGTGCCTGAGCCAGCCAATGAAGTGTTTATTGGCCAGTACTTTGGCAAGGCCGTGCTGCTGTTGTGCCGACTGGAGGGTTGCCAGCAGTTCTCGTGCGCCTGAGACGACCTTTTCAGGCCCTTGATGGTTCTTCCACCAGTCCTGAAGTGCAGAATCATTCCAGAGTTTCAGCTTGGCATGCTTCGGGGAAGGTGCAGGGCTTTTTGCATGCTCTGATGACTGGAGAAGCGGTCCGGACAGGAACAGGACAGTTGGCAGGATGTGGATGAGGGGAAGCTTATCCATGAAAATTTTGTTCCCGGAATGTAACGGGGGCACCACGCACAGTAATGCTTTGTATCGGGTTCTCAATCACCCGCTTCTTTTTGTGATTGTGGTGTTGTTTTTTTACCACCAAACTTATCGTGATGAAATCAATGTTGCTGCTTGCGGGTGTTGTGATGTCCTTGTCTGGATGCCAGGGGTGGTTGTTGGATTACGGGGATCCGGACGCTCAGTTTTTGCAGAAGGACCTGGTGGTTGCCGGCCGATCCTTTGAGGGAAAGCATATCACCGTTAAGGGAACAGTTACAAAAGTGGACGTTGGTCAGCAGGGAAATGCACGGGTATACCTTGGGGATGATATAGAATGTAACTTGGGAACGTTCAGGGCGATGGCTGAGGGTTGCCGTATTGGTTCCGTCGTTTATGTGGACGGCTTTCTGAAGCGATGCCGGGCAGGCAATATATTATTGGATCCTGCCATACTGAGGGATCCAAATGCTCCCTTTAAACCAGAAAATCCGTAGTTCTTAAATAGCCTTTCAAGGGACAAGCTTTAACAGCTTTGATTGCTTGTCGTGATGTTCGCGGCAATGTGCAATTCGGGTCAGGGTGCAGAAAAGGAACCCTTCGTCAGCTTTCCCTTTGAACGTAATGCCTCGATCTTTTTTTCCAGTGATTGCTGGATTTTACGCAATGCCACTTTTTTTATGGACACCGTGTGCTTCCTGATGCGCAGGTCTGAATTATCAAGGTTCATGCTTATAATACTTAAGCCAAACCCGCGCATGGATTACTAACGATTGCTTGCGGAATGTTTGCGTCCGGTTGACTTATTATCAGGCCGGGGGAGCGGGTATAAGCCAAGGCTTATCGTGATCCAATCCTGTTTGAGGATTGGTTTGCTTAGCAATCATCACATTTTCCTGCACGACATGCATGACCACAGGAGCAGAGGTTACCTACATGGGCAACGATCAGAAAAATACCACCCAGGGTCGTTACAATTGCTGCGGGTGGAATATGTAAGAATGATTCCCCGGTTTCACTGATTTGCAGGCTAGGACAACAATTATCAATGCATTCCATTTCGTCCAAAGCTTCATTTTCGCCTGGAATGAGGTTGGTGTCATCGATTACTGAGTATGTGGAAGCCGAGTTGCCTCCTGACTCATTTACTACCGGAATAGACGTATCCATTTCCTTGCTGAAGAGAGGAAGAATGGAACCAGCAAGGACGACAGAGATACCGATGTAAGCTGTAGTGAGTATCCATCGCTTGTTGTGGACAAGATAACCTTGTCGAATGGAGATTGCGGCCAAGGGCACTACCAGCAAGGCAACAAGTATGTGGGATGAGGGGTGAGCCCATATCTTGCCGACTGCCGGAAGCGTAAGGAGCAAAAAGGGTGCGAGAGCGCAGTGGATCGCGCACATTATCGAGGCGGCAATCCCAATGTGGTCTGCTTTGGGGAGTCTTAATCTTGTGCTGAGAGTTGAAGGTACCATTTCTAGTAATGCAAACTAGTTGCATTACTAGAAATGGTCAAATAAACTTGCTCATCATGATCACCTACATTTATGAAACCATTCCCCAGGGAGCTGATGAAAAATCTGAACGCTTTGAGTGGAAACAAAGCATTCATGATGAGGCTCTTGTCACTCACCCAAGGACAGGTGTTCCCGTTCGCCGTATTGTATCAGGTGGGTTTGGATACACGTCAACCGGCGGAAAAGATGAGCGGGTTCACTGTTGCCGGGGATCCTGTAGTTGTTGAGCGGAGCGGATAAATGTATTTCAGGTGGTTATGATTACCTTGAAACGAGTTGCTGCCAATTTTTGACGTTTTTGGTAAAGCGAAATTGCTAATGCGTAAGCCCCCCCTGTTTTATTCAATTCAAGGAGTCATTTGATTGAGCGGAAGTTTATGGAGATACATCCAATCCAGAAAAGCCTTGATCAAGAGAGTCAAACAGCAATCAAGAAGCCACTTGTCATTGTTTCCGGGTTTTTGGGGGCGGGTAAAACAAGTTTAATTCGAACGCTCTTATCCGGTCTCTCCCGACGAGGAGTAATGGCGGATGTCATATTGAATGATGTTTTCAATGCAGACTTGGATGTTGCAAGTATCGATCAAGGACAAGCGGCTAGCGTGGCGGCGCTGTCGGCAAGTTGTGCCTGTTGTGAAAGCCTCGATGAGTTGGTGACTCTTTGCAAAACGGCTGCAGGTAGCAGGGGTGATCTGTTATTGATTGAGTTAAACGGAACGGCTGACCCATTGGTATTGGTGGAGACGTTTTCGCTATTGAAAGAGAATTTGTTGTTTTACCCAATACTGCAAATCTGCGTGATTGACGTTCGCTATTGGGGGAAGCGCGGCACATTGAACCCGCTTGAGAAACGTCAGATGGAAGGTGCTGGCATTCATCTCTTATCCCACACAAACAATTCCGGGAATCTCGACATTCGAGAGGTGGCAAGTGAGCTCAACAACCGATATCCTTATTCTCTCGAGGTTACTACAAAACAGTTTTTAGATGCTTTGCTCTGTGAAGTGCGCTGGCTCAACAATAATGCTGGTCAACTGTACCATGAGAGCAATGCTGCATGGCAATATGAAGGATCCAATGACCTGACCTCTGATGAGGTGCACTTGCTTTCGCATCAGGTTGAAAGCTGCCAATTCTCCCTCCCTCCCAGAGTGCGCCGGATAGCCATTGAGCGCTTGCTCAGCAAACTGCCCATTGCAGTATTGCGTGCCAAGGCCCTTGTCAAAACGGTTGAGGAACCCGGCATGCGATGGCTTTTCCAAAGAAGTGGCAGTGAGGTTTCGCCCTCACCAATACCTTTGAGGGGTGGTTCAACCCTGCCGGCTTCTCTTTTGTGCGTGGGATGGGGATTGGATAAGGATGCGATCAGGGGCTTGGTAGTCGATGAGTTTGGTGGTGACAGCGGGACACGATCACCAAATACCGGGAATGGATTGGCCGTGCATAGCCCCGGAGGTGAACCCTTAAAGTAATTTTTGGTTGGTTTTTGTTTTGTACAGGGTAACTCTGTCATTATGAGTGACAATATCGTGATGCGGCAATTCTCTTTGGTGGTAATGCTTACGTTTGCCGCTTTTCCGCTTTTGGCCGGGGCCGGACCCGCCACGGTGTGGGACGCAGGACAGAAGTGGGAAATCAAGACGTCCTCCGGTAAGATCCCCGTCGGGTGGCAACCCTTTGCCTTTGACAGTTTTGATGAGTCTGACCCGGTCCTTGTCCGCCGTTGCACGACTGATGCCGCAGCTGTCAGGCAGAAGTGGGAATTCAAGACGTCCTCCGGCAAGATTCCGACGGGATGGGAACCCTTTGCCTATGACAGCAATGATGAGTTTGACCCAATACTCATTCGGCGTTGCACGAGCGATGCCGCGGGTGCCAAGCAGAAGTGGGAAATCAAGACCGCTGGGATCAAGATTCCCGTGGGATGGGAACCCTTTGCCTATGACAGCAATGATGAGCTTGATCCGATACTCATCCGTAACTGCACGAGTGATGGCACAGCTGCCCAGCAGAAGTGGGAGGTCAAGACATCCTCCGGGGAGATCCCCTTGGGATGGGAGCCCTTTGGTTATGATTACAACGATGAGTTTGATCCGATCCTTATCCGCCGTTGCACGAGCGATGCCGCAGCTGCCAAGCAGCAGTGGGAGGTCAAGACATCCTCCGGGGAGATCCCCGCGGGATGGGAGCCCTTTGCCTATGACAGCAAGGATGAATCTGATCCTTTCCTGATCCGAAGGCGCATCAAATAAGAGGTCAGGATGCGCTCCTGCTTGTTCTCTTTTATTGGTGCCGGGACGGCCAATTAGCCTGATTGCTCTTTTTCCTTGAGCGCTGCAATTCTTAATTGGACTTTGACCTTGCTGGGCGGGAAGGATAAATTTTTCATGGAACAGTGCGTGGTATCATCCAAATATTCGGGATTTTTGTCATTGCTATACAGTGCCTGGCAGGGGCAGATCGGGCAGGGTTGAACTGGTGGTCATTGCGTGAAATAACCCGACCATTGGTTCCGGAAACGGGGAAGGTTGCAAAGGGTTCGCCGATTGATGCCTTTATCCGCAGCACCCTGAAGGAGCATGGGATCAATCCCGCACCTCCTGCTGAAAGCACCCATTTAATCCGGCGTGTTTACTTTGATTTAACCGGAATTCCCCCGGCTTACAAAGAAGTTCAGGATTTTGTCAATTCTTCCAATGATAACGCCTACCCTGAACTGGTCGAACGTCTGTTGAGTTCGCCAAGGTTCGGGGAGCGGTGGGCAAGGCATTGGCTGGATGTTGTCCGTTATGCGGAAACAAACGGTTACGAGCGCGATGCCGTAAAGCCTCACATATGGAAGTATCGGGACTGGGTTGTGCATGCGTTCAACTCTGACATGCCCTACCACCGTTTTGTCACTGAGCAATTGGCCGGAGATGAAATAGAAGGCCGAAATGAATCCTCGGTGATTGCCACGGGCATGTTGCGCGCCGGTACATGGAATGACGAGCCGAATGATGCCCAGGAATATAAATATGAGAGGCTTGAGGACATGGTCGATGTGGTTACCACCGCATTCCTTGGCATGACTGTCCGTTGTGCCCGCTGTCATGATCACAAGTTTGATCCGATCCCCCAACGGGATTATTACCGAATAGCCGCCGCGTTCTGGTCCGGACCAATTGAACCGGGGAGCGCCAGGCAGATGGGCGGACCTGATGCGGGCCAACTTGGGTATAAGGAGGTCTTCGGATGGACTGATATTCATCGTGAGCCTCCTCCTATCCACTTGCTCATTAATGGCGATCCCAACAAAAAGTCGGACATAGTCCCCCCTGGTCATCTTTCATTAGTCCCACACCTCGATCTTCCCCTGGTCGTGCCTCCCGACGAATCGAAGACATCACGGCGCAGGTTGCAACTTGCGGGTTTTATTACAAGTCCCCGAAATCCCCTTACACCCCGCGTGATGGTCAATCGTATCTGGCAGCATTTGATGGGACGGGGAATTGTCGCCACGCCAAATAATTTTGGCTACAAGTCTGCCAGTCCCAGCCATCCTGAATTACTCGACTGGATGGCACATGAGTTTGTTCGTGACGGTTGGAGCATCAAGTCGGTTATACGCAAGATAGTGCTATCCGAGACTTATAGGCAGAGTTCACTGCACCCGGATGCGGATAAGTATCAAAAGGCTGATCCTGAAAATCATTTACTCTGGAGGCACAACAGGCGCCGCATGGATGCAGAAGCACTGAGGGATGCCCTGCTTTATGCCTCAGGGGAACTCGACCTCAAGATGGGAGGAGAAAGCTTCTACCCGGAACTTGCACCTGAAGTGCTGGAGGGATTTTCACGAAAGAGCAGTGCCTGGTCTCCTTCTCCTCCCGGGGATCAACTGCGGCGCAGTATCTACATGATTTCTAAAAGGCATCTTCTCGTTCCTTTAATGAAAGCGTTTGATTTTCCCAGTAGTGAGAAGCCATGTGGAAAACGTGACTCCACTACTGTTGTTTCGCAGTCCCTGGCGATGTTAAATAATCGGTTTGTGCACTCGAGAAGCCGGAGGCTTGCCGAGGTGGCCATGAAAGTTTCACGGTCTACGGAGGATGCCATTGCATTTGCCTGGAAGAAAATATTAATGCGTGATCCTGATGCCGGGGAAATGGACCTGGCCCTTGCTCATTATCATCAACAGGTTGCCCACTTTGAAGGCCGCGCAAAGCCTGGCGAGGTATTGCCGGCCAAGCAGGCCGCGGTGTCGGCGGTGCCGGGAGAAGGACTTTGTTTATGGCTGTCAGCTGACGCTGGAGTCAGCCTTGATGCATCCGGAAAATTATTGCGGTGGAAGGATCAGTCGGAAAACGCGCTTGTTGTGACCCAGGATCTACCAAGCTCTAGGCCGGTTTTCCTGGACCGGGCAATTGCAGGAAAACCGGCAATCAGGTTCAGTGGGAAGAAGGATTTCCTTGGCATCAATGGCCAGGTTCTCAAGGATCAGGATTTCACGATTTTGGCGGTTGCCAGTGACAGGTCATCTTCCCGTGGGCATCGTGAGATCATCTCCAACTGGAGCGGTTCTGACGGCAATGCAGGGACCTCGGTTTTCCTGGGCCTGACAGGAAAGGCAAGGGTCAGGTTTTCGGATAATTTCTCCAGCGCAAGCAATGCGCTCATTTTGCCTAATAAGCCCTTCCTGCTTAGCGCATCCACCGGGACTTCGGGCAGTGATATATTTTATAATGGGCAGGTTCTGGCTGCGCGGGGTTCATCCCTGACGGCCAGAAACATGGTAACGCCCTGGGTGATCGGTCAACAGGGCAATATAAACGGAGAATACTGGCAGGGGGATATTGCTGAATTGCTAGTATACAGCCGCCAACTCAAACAGCAGGAACTGGAAGCACTGGGCAAACATCTTGCCGGCAAATATAATATACCCCTGGCTGGATTTCACCGGGCAGTTCCTGTGCAAAATCCCGCCTTGCTGGGGCTGGCTTCAGTTTGTCACGTATTGCTCAACTCAAACGAATTCCTTTATATTGACTAGCGGAAAACAGAAAAATGCATTCCCATGTGGAATAACCAAGCGGGAATTTGTCTGGGAAATGGGCGGCGGATTTTCCGGCTTGGCATTAACATCATTGCTTTCCGGAAGCGGATTCTTTACTTCAAAAGCCTCTGCGCAGGGTAAGACGCTTGCTCCTAGGCCGGGACATTTCAAGACCAGGGCCAAGAGTTGCATTTTTTTGATGATGAATGGCGGGCCGAGCCAGGTTGACACTTTCGATTATAAACCGGAGCTGCGCCGGCATGCCGGCAAGTCCCTGCCCAGAGATAAAAAATACATCAATTCGGGGGGGAGAAGAGTGGGATTTCTTACACCAAACTGGCGGCCTTTTCGTCCCGGGGGAAAGAGCGGTATCCTGGTTTCGGATTTTTTCCCGAACATTCGCAAACATGCCGACAAGCTGGCCGTGATTCGTTCCTGTCATGCAGACAGTCATGCGCACGGATCGGCCCTGGTGCAGATGAATACAGGGATGCCCTTGATTGGCCGCCCGTCTCTGGGTTCATGGGTTGCCTACGGGCTGGGAAGTGAAAACGACAGCCTGCCTGCTTATGTCGTGATGCTGGACAAGCGTGGTGGACCAATCAGCGGGATGCCAAACTGGTCCAGCGGGTTCATGCCTGCCACCTATCAGGGAACCCTGTTTCGACCATCCGGAAGCCCAATCCTTGATTTGAGCGGGCCCGGGCAATTTAGAGGACAGGCGCAACGCAACCAGCTAGAATTCCTTGATAAGCTGAACCGCAGACATCTTCTGGTCAGGGAAAAAACCGGGGAACTTGCGGCACGGATACAAAATTACGAGTTAGCATACAGGATGCAGGCTGAGGCGCCTGAGGCAGTCGATCTATCAGCTGAATCAGGTCAAACTCTTGAGGCTTACGGTGTCGGTAAGTCGCCGACTGATGAATTTGGAAAAAATTGCCTGGTTGCACGACGCCTTGTCGAGAGAGGGGTCCGCTTTATCCAGTTATACTCGGGAGGCGGTCATTTGGAGGAAACATGGGATGCGCATGAATCAATAGAAAAGAACCATGGGCGTCATGGGCTGGAAGTTGACCAGCCCATAGCCGCCTTGCTGGATGACCTTGACCAGCGGGGTTTGCTTGATGAAACCCTGGTCGTATGGGGCGGAGAGTTTGGCCGCATGCCGTTCAGTGAGGGTAAGGATGCCCCCGGACGCAATCACAACCCTTATGGATTTTCAATGTGGATGGCTGGCGCAGGCGTCAAGGGAGGGACAGTGCATGGTGAAACTGATGAGCTTGGTTTTGAAGCTGTCGTTGACCGTGTTCATGTCCATGACATCCATGCCACTATCCTGCACCTTATGGGAATAGACCATGAACTGCTGACTTACTTCCACCAGGGTCGTCAGGAAAGCCTGACCGATGTCCATGGCAAGGTTATCCACGAGATCATGGCATGAGCTTATTGCAGCTCTGCTTGATGTCCAACATTACAGGTAAACGCACATTGCATGAATGAGTATGCTTGTCTGCCTGTGTTTGACGGTGCTAGGGTGGCACTGAATGAAGCCGCTCAATGTTCTTGTCCTGTTCTTTGCCTTAATTCCGGTCACGGTTGATGTCGCTGGTGCCGAGCAACTCCTTGTCATTGACAGCCAAAGTGGTCATTACAGGGACCTTTCCTATGATGCGCTCACGGATAAAGGCTTGTCGTGGCAACAACGAATGGAACTCTTCGGGGGGGATACCGCTGATTACAGTGAACTGACGGAGGATCAACGTGATGCCGGGCAGAGGGAACTGGAAACACTGTTGGCCTGGATCGGGGTCAGGGAGAGCCAGAAATGGGCAGATCCGCAATTCCTCCATCGTATCGAGACGGAAATCCTCAACTGGCTTGATAGCCAGATTGAACCGATCACCGCGATTGGTTCCTACAGCGGCGCAGATGTGCAACGACTCAGGAACGCGGCGATCGGGTTCTTCAGGGCGCATGAGATTTTTGGTCTAAGGAAGTATCTTGATGCGGGCTTGAAGTGTGCTGATCGGATCCTGGAGGCGCAGTGGCCGCGGGGTCACTGGCCGTGGCCGGGCAAAGGTGAGCGCTTTATCCGTATTCAGGATGGCACGACGACCCGCCCTTTCTGGATCATGCTCTACGCCTATCGACTGAGTGGTGAGAAGAAATACCGTGAGTCGGCACTGCGCTGTGCGGACGTGTTGCTTTCAATAAAGAGGCCCGGGGGTGGGTGGGGTGATCAGTGGGCCTTTGGTGGAGGCAGGTCAGGCAACAGCGGTGTTTATCACGGCACATCCTTTAACGACGGTGCCACCAACGATCCTTTCCAGATCATGGTCATGGCCTATCACCTGACAGGTGACAGGAAGTATATCAACCGCCTGCATGAGGTCGGGGAGTTTATTGTCAAGGCCCGCATGGGAGAAGGCAATGTGATCGGTTGGTGTGAGCAATACAACGATGATGCCCGGCCAGTCCGGGCACGGCAATACGAGATCGAGCTGCCTTACCCGAGGGCCTTGACCCGGGCGGTCGGTCCGTTGCTGATCTGGCTCTACCTGATGGATGGCAATGAAGCACACATGGACCTTTTGCGTGGTGCTTATTCCTGGCATGAACAGGTGCGGCAAAAGGAGCTTGATCCACAAATACAGGCACAGTGGAAGGCCATGGCCATGGCCTGGTCGCCATCGTCACATGTCATGACCCGCAACTACCTGATGGAATACCGCCCTGGATGGCCGGATGCCTGGCTGCCTGATGGCTCGAACTGGGGACGTGTGCTGGGGTTCAGGATGATGGCCTGGAATCCGCTCACTGCGGAGCAAAAGAAGAAATATGGCAATCTGGTCGACCAGGGCTGGCCGCCGGTTGCTCAACTTGCCGGGATTGCCCGTGCCCATCAGCCTCCGCCGCGTGGATACAATATGTATGTGCACTGTCACTCAGGTGTCGGCAACTCTCTCTCAGAGATTCGGCGCGCCCTGCTTGAACACAAGCGGGGAGGGCGTGCCGGGATGCTCAGGTATTATTCGCACCCGACCAAATACACGGCTGACCAGTATCTGCAGGCACGTATCCAGGCCGCCCGGCGCGTATTGGACATGCGCAACCGAAGGCTTGCCTATCCATACAACCAAAGGCCGGGTTACACCGGGATGTCCACGGCAGATGATTTCGGATTTGTCAGTGCCAAGGGGCGCTGGTATGGCGACCCCAGTACCAAGTGGGGTGCGGCGTTTCAAACGGTTTACCCTCCGGGAAGCAATATCTGGTATCAGTGGCAGATGATTTACGATTTCAGGCTGGCACGTGGACAGGTCGATGCGGATGCGGCTGCCCGCGGAGGTCGGGGCCTTGAATCAGTCGCGATGCATACGCACCTGGATTCATGGGACGTGCTCGGTGAGTGGGGAATGGCCAGCCACGAGATGGAGAACTATTTCGACGTTCCTCTAGGCAAGGAGTAACACAGGAACAACAACTGAATCTAATTGGCGACGTGGATGGTGTTGTTGATTCTGGTGACGATTTCCGCACCGTCCTCAGTTTCCAGATCGAGCTTGATCTCCATCATGTGGACAGGTTGCAGGTTCTCAACCTTGATAAACACGGATGACCCGTCGGGTAGCAGTTTGGCCGAGGTTACTTTCAGGCTGCTCCAACCGGATTTCCTGTTACCCGATTTGCGACTGCCGACCTGAAACTCCCGTGTCCCGTAATCATGTGTCCAAGCCAGATCGGCAGCCCGGATGGCAAAGCTGTCCGGGTCCTCGGCAAGTTCCCGGTCCAGTTTCTGGGTGAACCCGATCTCGATACCACCACCGCGCACCTTGAGTGATGATGGCATGGCCACAGGCCGTCCCGTGTAGCGCACGCGGTCCAGTCCACCTTCACGGCCGGCGTTGGACTGCCATCCCTTCAGGCCGGAGATGTAGAACTGGCCATCACGCTTGTTGAACTTGCCGCGCATGGCACTCGAGGTCGGGCGAACCGGGATCTTGACGACCCCGCCCTGCATGATCTCTCCCTTCTTCTCCTTGAGTACTACATAGAGTGAGCTTTGGCCATAACTCATGTGCAGCATTTCCCCCTTGAATGGTCCCCACCTGTCGCTGGTGACCCATGCCTGGCCGCCATTGGAGTTATCGACGTTTTTCGGCAACCAGGCGAGCGGGACGGGTGCCTCATCCGGATCGAGATGCTTCGGGCGGCCACCGCTGCGCTGCCTGACAGTTGGCGTGGTTTTCATCGCCGCCCAGTTTTCTGCCGCATCGACTACTCCAAGAAATTCGCCTTGATCGATCCAGTGAATCGGGCAGCGGGGGACAAAGGTGCCCTCGTTGTCGCCCGCGGTTAACTGGCCTGTGGGGCTGACACCGATGCCGTTGGGCGCACGCAGGCCAGTGGCATAGCGTTCCATTTTTGACCCGTCGCTGGACACCCTGATGATTGACCCGTGGTGGCGCGACATGCGCTCAAAGCTGCGTCCACCGCCCCGCACAGGACTGCCGAAGGCAAAATAGAAATTGCCTTCCGGGTCGGTTTGCAGGTCAAAGCAAAAGGCATGAAAACCACTGGTCAGTTCCCAGTCGTTGTTGAAGTTTTCATAGAAATCCGCCTCGCCATCGCCGTTGAGATCGTGGTAACGCGTGATCTCGTCATCGGCGACGGTGTAGATGACATCGTCAACGATGGTTAGCCCGAGTGTCTCGTGCCCGCCGGCGGCAAAGCGTTTCCAGGTCAGCTTGTCGAGCTTGTCATTGATACCGGAGACGATCCATACATCACCGTCCCAGGTGCATACGGCGGCTTTTCCCGGGTCGGAGGTAAAGAAATCAAACCCGCCGATACGCATCTGGATGCCGTAGGGGTTCTTGTAGGGAACAGTGAGACGGTCGAGAACGTAGCTTGCCTTAGGGTCTGGCTTGGCCAGCACCCCCTGGGTGGTTACTGTCTCAGTGAAGCGTGCCGGGCCACCTTTGGTGAACTTGCCGAGATCCTCAAGGTCCTTGGCAACGGCACTCTCTCCATAGACGACCTTGATGTGCGTTTTTCCCGCCGGCAGGCGCAGCGCGATGCGGCTTTCAATAACTTCGGGCGCGGCTGTGGTGCCGATGACGGTGATTTTCTCGGCAAAGTTGGCATTGGCAAGTGCCATGATGGCCGGTCCTGAAAGCTCAGCCTGGATGGTGCGGGTAATCACCCCGTTTTCAAAAGCCGGCATTTCAAGGACAGGGTCGCCGCCAACGGTGTAACTGAGAACCATTCGATCCCCATGGGTGTAGAGCCCCCTGTAGTGGGCGTGGGTTTTCGGGATTGGCCCCAGGGGGGGGAAGGCGCCGTCCTCGGGTTTGCGGGGTTCGTCAAAGCTCCCTTTCGGATCGGCCCATCCCGGGGCTGGGTCATTGAAGAAATTACGCCCTTCACCTTCAAAGGTGGAGAAGCGTCCGTGTGCGCCCTCGAAGGGCAGTCCGCGCAGGTTGAGTCCTCCGTTGGTCCAGGCACCGGCGATGCGCATTGTGTCGGTATCAAAAACCACACAGGCAGTGCCTTCCTTGTTGAGGCGGATCAGCTTGGCGCGGTAGGAATCGTTCTCACCCTGCTTGCCACGCCCGAGCCGGATTGCAAGCCCAAGCACATTGCCGAACTTTTCGGGCATCGCCTTGCCGGGAGGCTTGGTGTTTTTGGGTCTTGCGGGTGGCTTCGCCTGGGCAAAGGCTTTTTGATCCCAGGTGATTGCCTTGATTTTGTTGGGGTCGTGCGAGAGAACCCCGGCGGGAAGAGTGGACTCCTTGCCGCCAGGTGGTGCCCATCCAACGATGCAGCCGGCAGGGCCGCTGCCGTGCTGGAAGATGACCTTGATTGTGTGCGATCCTTTAGTGAGTTCTACCTTGCCGGACTTCTTTGTCATCGGGTGATCTCCCCAGTTGTCGACCACTCGCTTCTCATTGATGTAGAGGCGCGATCCGTCATCACTGTTGGTGTAGAATGAATACTCGCCGGGCTTTGCGATCTGTATCGATCCTGACCAGCGCACCATGAACCCGTCATCCAGTTTGCTGCCATGAAATTCACCGTTGGCAGCAGGAAAGTTGATTGCCTCGTCGGCACGGACAAGCCAGGGCTTTTGGCCGACCGGGATTTCAAATTCATCACCGAGTTTTTCCTGCAGGAGAAAATATTCACCGATCAGGCCAGGAGCGGCGGCGGCAAGAGACGACAACGAGAGAAGTAGTAGAACAATCTTCATGAGTTGCCTTCGAAATAACAGGAAATTGCAGGTGAGGTCGAACTGTTTTTCTGCTTATGAGGTGCGCTCTGGTAGGCTCGCACACTCTGAGTTGGTTGCACTTCATGCCATGCCTTTGCTGGGTAGCGAAGGATTATCCAGGCATGTTATGGGTTTTCTCGGGCGCGTGGCAGAGGGTAGAGCGCGTAGACTACTCGCGAATCTTGATGCGGAAGAAGTGCTTATCCTCTGCTCCCTTGTAGATCCACTCGTGGCGTACACCTAAATCCAGCCAACGCCTGCTGACATCGTCGAATTCCTGCAACTGGAACTGCAGTTTGAAGTTTCCGTTCTCCTGTTTCTGGATGATTATATCGTTGCTGCCAGCCTCGATAATGGATTTTCTGGTAAATACGCCTGTCGAAGCCTCGAGGGAGGCGATCCGGATAGAGTCGTCCAGGGTCGGGTTGAATCCCAGATCCGCAAGAGAGATCTCAACACCATCCTCCAAACCATCCCCATCGCTGTCGGATTTATTATCACTGGTTCCGTGGATTTCTTCCTCATCGAGCTCGGTAATCCCATCTCCATCGGCATCCTCGCTTCGATCGTCAATGACCTCGACAACGAAAGATGCTTCGCTTGATCCTCCGGCATGACTCGAACGAACTCGCACATTGTAGGTAGACTGTATTTCATGATCAGCATTGTTGCTAAAGACCAGCAAGCCTCCCTCGATCTGGAAAAATCTGTTGTCACCGTCTCCGGCACCATTCACAAGTGAGTAGGTCGCTTCAACTTCGTTCCGGCCGACAGCAGTGCTTAAACCGCCGACACGGAATCCAGGAGCATTTCCCTCGGGGATGAGATTGTTACTTAACGATACTGCTGTCCCTGCAGTGGTATCTGAGTCGATGACCCGGACCCTGCCTGCTTCATCATTGGCCACCACGTAGCGGAGAATTTGCGAGGGATCAATCTCGAGATCGAGCTCACCGTTGTGGTCGGTGAGTCCGTTGAGGATGGTTCTGTTCGTGAGCACCACATTAACGCGGAGGTTCGGCAAGGGTTGCTTCAATTCGTCCAGGATGAGGATTTGGACACGACCTATCCGGGGGCGCACGATGATCTCGGGGATCCAGGACGGCCAAACCGCCTTGCGCCGGATGGTCATCTCGGGATCTCCTAGGAGGAGATAGCAAAAGGTGTTGTTTTCCCATGCAAAGTCCAAGCCGTGGGTGCTGGAGGAAATTACTTCGGCTTCAGCTAGGGCAGGACCGAGTCGTGTGATCCCATTCTCGTAAATTGCCTTAAATATTCCCTTGGCGCGCTCGTGATTCTCTTCGGTATAGGAGTTTACCGAAGCACCGTAGTAAGCTACTGCTCCCCCCCCCTGCATGGGACATCCAGTTCTCCCCTGCGCAATCGTCCTGGTTGATGCGATTGTTCTGACAGGCAATGGAATAAACGATAGGGAAGATCTTATCGTTATCGAGTTGACTGATTTCCGTCGACCCAAAGGATGCGCCCATGATACTGGTCCCGTCCCAACCGGATACCCAGTCGGTCGAACTTCCATGCCCCCTGTAGAGAACCATTCCACGCCCGAACCCGATGTCATTGATAATTTCCTGGTTGGTGGCACGTGGGGTGACGTCATCAGCAGCCCCGGCATGCCGAACCGTGAAGCTGGGAGGATCGATGTAATTGGCGTAGTCTGCGATGGCATTGACTGCCGCGGCATACTTTGAGGGGAACTGGGGGTCGACTCCGTAATT
The DNA here is from genome assembly GCA_902589825.1 of uncultured Verrucomicrobiota bacterium. Taxonomy (GTDB): domain Bacteria; phylum Verrucomicrobiota; class Verrucomicrobiia; order Verrucomicrobiales; family DEV007; genus CACIUL01. Next base: position 5,153 of record CACIUL010000033.1, on the reverse strand, counting down.
ACTGTTGTCGTTCTGGCTGTTGGCTGCGAGGGTTACATGGGTGGGCCACGGTCCTGCTTGCGGATCCCGTTCATAGGCGAGAATCTTGTTCAACTGGACGGTCAGGTCATTGGCATCATCGACCGAGAGCCGTCCGACATAGAGCGAAGCAAAATCGTCATCTCCGATCACTTCATAGACGTGGTCTGAATCTCCGTTGCTGAAATCGGGTCTGGTGCGAATCTTGCTTGAACGGCCACCGGGGATTCGGTCAATGTCACCCACTAGGAGAACGTAAATGCCATTCCAGAAGTTACGGTGGTAGTAGTTCTCTAGGTATTGATCGATGTCATCCCTGTCGGGCCCAATGTCGTCGACAAGGTCGTCGCCAATGAACACGAACTTTACGCAGAGCCCCTTATCCCGTTTCCATTCCGCGAATTCCTGCAACTCATCCTCAAACTCCCGGGGAGTCACTATCAGGTAATGAGCGGTGCGGATTGGCAAAATGGGGGTGAGTGTGGCCTCCAGATGCAGGCGGAGAGCCATTCCATTTAAGAAGGAGGGTTTGCTAATCCATTGATCCCAGGGAACGCATTCGTATTTTCTCACAAAGGGCATCCGGTGCACGATCCGCCACTCAAGTAAGGAGGGGATGCACAACTCCGTGGGTCGTCCCACCTCGCACAGAGGAATGCTTAATTGGCTGCCACCGAAGGTGCCACCAATCCGTTGAACCTTGCCCAGTGGAGGTGCGTTCCCGTTGTAAATCTCGGCATTTTTCTCGTAGAATTCCTGATCCCTGAGTTCCGGTGCATCGTATCCTCCAAAGTTTTCTTCCTCGTCCGAATTACTAAAGCCGGCCGGGACAAGCGGGTGCTCGAGCTTCACGTCCACCTTCTTGTGATTAAGCACCTGCACCCTGAAGTTTTCTCCGGGCTTGGATCCCAGCGAAGTTGTGATCAATCCCCGCAGATGGGGAATTCCGGGGCGTGCCCCGGCAGGATCAATTCCAAGCGTTCTCATCTGTTTGGCGGTGAGATCACCCAGTTGCTGGCCGATAAGTTCCTCCGGGAAGACTTCTTGTTTCACTCCGATACGCATGCTCTGCATGTATTTTTCCGAAGAGAGCGGCGATGCGTTCTGGTTGTCCGGAAAATCAAACCAATTACTGTCATCCTTCTTAAGGAAAGGCTCGCGCTCAGACAGGAGACCTCCCTCCCCCAGGAGGCCCTGCAGCCCATTTCCGTTCGGCAAGGCATTAAGGGCCTGCAGGCGGGGAAAACCTTCCCCGAAGAGAACGGGATCAGGAAAGCGAATCTGGGTGTGAGGAATCCCCCCGTAGTTGACTGTGCGCTTCCAATACCCTGGAACCCTAACTTCGAGTTCGGTCTCCTCAATATTACTCCTGCGAATTTCAACCGTGACAGGTGTCCCTTCGGGATAATTACGCTCAAGCGAAACCCAGTCCCACTTGGAATGGTTGGGTGCGTCCTGTCCCTGCGCGAGAGTCATAAAAGAAGCGCAAGAAACGATGCCAGTAATGAATAGTATTGACTTCATCTTAGTGATCATTGGTTGTTGTTTTTTAGCAGCGAAGTCTGCTAGGCCGAGGCATAAGCACGCCTCCTCACATATTTTCCATTACTTCTTGATTGTAAATGGAGCCGGTTGACGGACTCGAACCGTCGACCTACTGATTACAAATAAATGTAAATTCCTTATAATTAGGTAGTTACATTGAAGTATAAAGGATCGCTCCCGCAGTAAGATGAAACAAGATGCAAAAACACGCAAGGGATTGGTCACCTATTGGTCACAGAAAATATAGCTGTTAGCGGGAACTTTTAGCACCCCGCCGCGCGTGTAGTCCTGATGCATTCAGTGCATCGGTTTTGGTGACAAATTTTGGCAGACTAACTACCTAACAATCCCCCCTATCCCAGCCCCCCCCAATCAAGCGACCTGCATCGTGGGGGGTGAGTGGTGCACCTAACAAATAGCCACCAGGCCAATCCTCGGCCAGCGTCGTCGCGCTCAGGCAACCCAAGGCAAGTAAAAGACAAATCCTCTGCCACATTTTCCCTATTTCTTCACGACGCGAACAACCTTCAGCAGTTCACCGTCCCCGGGTGCCAGGTGCAGGGTGCCTGTTCGTCTTTCACCTCCGGTTTCAAGCGTCATTGGTTGCCACTTCCCCGTCTTCTTGTCCATGTGTTCCACAGCACTGACCGTTGCATCAAAGGACAGTAAAGCTTCCTGCTTCATGCCCGGGTGCCTGTTAGTCACAAGCAGGAAATCCACGCCTTTCTCATCCTGAAGAACGCCGACTAGAAGCTGGGAACCGGAGGGTTGACACCATGCGTCCCCGGGGGCTTTCCCGCCACTAATGGGAAGTGGATCGGTGTGATACATGGCAATCGAACGGCAATTCACCAGCACCGGGCTCATTTTCCGGACCTCTTTGGCGATATCGGTGAGGTGCGGCAGGGTGACATACATGTTGAGCTTGCCGTCTTTCAGCTCGGCATTGCCGTCCTTGTCCTTCGCATGCGCAAATATCCAGGGCGTCCAGAAATGAAAGCCCTTCACTCCGTAGGCAAGGCTTGTGTAGATCGTCTGCCTTAAGACTGCCGGGGAGGAACTGCTGCTGGTGCACCGCATCACCGGGATTCCGTGTTCCTGTCCCAGACCACGAAACATGAGCAGGTAAAGGTAATATCGCTCGGCATGCCTGCGCGGCATCGCATGGTAATGATAGAAGTCCAGCAGCATGGGCTTTACCTGCTTGGCAAAATCCCCGAATTCATTCCAGGCTGCCCGGTTAATGAAAATTGTCGGGTGATTAGGATCCGCCTTCTCAAAGATGCGCGCAATCTTGGCGAACGCGGGGAAGGAGTCCCGGCGGCGGCGGTCAGAGACAAAATAACCGAATACTGCAGGATCGTCCCGTAGCTTTGGTGCCATGTCCAGGGTCGCCTGGTCACCTCCAAGCTGCACCATCAAGCCATTCTTGCGACAAACATCCAGGACATCGACTCCTCCCTCAACGACGTTAAATCCATGGTCGACGACAAACTTTGCCATCGCGTCGCGATATTTTGGATCTTTTGGCCAGTCAGCATGTGCTGACAGGACAATTGATGGCATGCGGTAACGCACCTTTACCTTGGACGCGGGGGCATCCTCCTCACCCGTTGCACTCGCAATAATAGTGAATGCGGTTGCCAGAGCGATAAAAAGAACCAGTGAGATATTGTAGGAATGCGGGTGTGTCTTCATCTGATCTTTGCCATAAAATAAATTAAACGACAGTCAGAGGCAGGCTACCGTTTTCATTTCTCCCTCATACTTAACGCTTTTATGAGCCTTGAAAAAAGGGAAAAGTGATTCCTTGGGAGAAAGGTCACTCCTTTTGGCAAAACTCCCTGCAAACATAAGAACATAGGCAATGATGATGGGCTTTCCGAGAAGGATAAAAGGGTTCTGACACAGTTGGCCCATGTCGAATTTTTACTACAAGTCACTATCGATGAAATGCGGTTTAACAGGTTGCAAGAGGCAAGGGACCTTGTGGATAGATTGAGGAGCATGGGGTATGTCAAAGTTTCTCAAGTCGGTCCCGAGGAAGGCGTTCGTATAACAATTACAAAACAAGGCCGTAGCGGATAGATGATGAGGATGGTGATTGAGAGGATTGTTTTATAGCAACAACATCATCAATTCTAAGAGTCATAGCTGTAGCTTCTGCAGATGCAGATACAATTTGAAGTTGAACTGCAAGTGGTTGAATAATGTCACTAGATTTAACCTCCTACCCCCCATATGGACTATACACGTCTGCCCATCCTTCTACTCATCATCAGCGGACTTGTGCTGTTGCCGATTGCGGCCAAGGCCGATCTCTTGTTTTACGAACCTTTCGACTACGCCCCTAACAGTGCCCTCGCCGGACTAATGCCAGCTCTTGGTGCCGGCGGCCCGTGGGTTGACAACAGCTCTGGAACCGGGAATAACGGTAGCGGGCAAGCCATGACCGTCCGCGCCAATGGGACGACCGGAGCCGGCTCTGGCCAGACCTGGCCCGGCATACTCTCTGCCTCCATCTTCGTCAACTCGGGAGGCTACCTCGAGGGAGAGCGCCGTGACGACAACTCCGGGCACATCCCGCTTGCTCCCGAAGTGACCGCTAAGTTTACCGACGGCTCAACGATTTGGCTCAGTTTTGTGAGCGCGGCGACGACGGTCAATGGCCTACCCGACAACCATCACAAACCGAACGTCGCCATCGGGCAGGGGGAACTGCTCGACAACCGCGCCCAAGTTGCTGCCGGTGAAGCGGTCGGCGGAGGCGTCGCTCACAATACTTCGGCGGGCAATCCGCGGGCGAGATACTGGGACGACCAGAACACGGGTGGCGTTTTCGAGGACTTTCTCGGAAATACTCTTTCCCGCATCACACCCCAGCAACTTTTCATCACCAAGATCGAATTTGGTGCCGTCAACGAGACCATCACGACTACAGTTTTCAGCCTTGATCCGTTCGCCGCGCCGACAGAAGCCGATTTTGATAACGCCACACTAACGACCATCACCACGGTCAATAACCTCGACAACGCGAGTTTTGATACGCTCTCGTTCCACGGTACTCGCAGCAACTATGACGAGATCCGCGTCGCGACGACTTTCGACGACGCAGTGAACGGCACGGGTGTAGCGCAAGATTTCGCTATCACCATGATCAACTACTCGGCTGAGGGCGAAATGCTCACTCTGACCTGGGACTCTCAGCCGGGAGAGACATACGTTGTCAAATACTCGACTGACTTAATCGACTGGGGTGCTGACCTTGAGGATGGTATCCCGGCCGGTATTGGAGAGACGACCACCGCCACCTTCGAATTGGTTGGCTTTGTTGGTGATCAGGAAGACTCGCCACGCAACTACTACTTCCGAGTCGAAAAGCAGTAATTCTGACCCTCCCCGACCGCCAGATCGGAGTAAGAACCTTCCACTCGTTAAGGCACAGCTTTAACACGTTCATGGCTCAGAGTGGGGTGTCTCAAGAAGTGCGTATGCAGATTACCGGACACGCCTCTGAGGCCGTGAACGACATGTATACCCACTTCGATACCGAAATGATACGGAATGCTGTCCAGCAGGGTATCCCTGAA